>DATACV010000458.1:0-3721 GCA_036258875.1 Rubrobacteraceae bacterium | reverse complement strand
CCGGCTTCGCCGGGCGCGCCGCCGCACGGGACACCGGGGGGAGCAGCAAGGATGGATCAGGTTCCGCCGAGGGGCTCGGTCCTACCCCTCCCAGCGCCGTCCCGGAGGCTCAGGAGGCCACAGAACGCCCCGAGGAGCGGCAGAGCTGGTGGCGTAGAATGCTGGGGTGAACGGTAGACCGTACTCGGCGCTCGGGGAGGTCATCGACGAGCTGGCGCGAGAGCGCAACGTCCGTGGACCCTACGCCGTCGCCGGCTACATGAAAGCGCGCCTGGGCGAGGCACCGACCGGGGCGGCCGTCAGCAAGTGGATGTACGGAGACTCGCGCCCGACGCGTGAGAACATGCAGAGGTTCGCCGACGCCTTCGAGCTATCGAGGACGGAGAAAATCACCCTGTCTTTTGCGTTTGCCTACGGCCAGAAGCCGCCCGAAGATGCATAGCCCCAGTCCGGACGCGCCAGGGCCTGTGGGGCAGGTACAATCTTCCGGCATGTCTGACGAAAGCCCGGAACAAGCCCTGCGGGAGTTCCTTCGGCAGAGGCTAGAGAACGCGGCTAGCCCGCGAGGAGTCCACCTCTTCAGGGAGGAGTTGAGCCAGTGGGCAGCGGGGAGGGACGACACGACCGCCGAGGACGCGGTGTGGTTGTTCGAGAGGTGGGAAGGCACCGTCTGGTTTGGCGAGCGCGTCGAGGGTGAACGCTTCGGCTGGAACACGGCCTGGATAACCGAGGTCCGCTAGAGAAGGCAAGAGCCGGAGCCCCGCAGGACCCCGACCCGGTGCGCCGCCACGAGGGCGAGGGTGGAGGCGAGGAGGCGGGCGAGGTTGAACGAGGGGGATGCCACGCGGCTTAGCTCTGCTCGCGTTTGGCGTCCGTTTGAGGACGCAGCCACACCGAGACGTGGGCGGGCTGCATCGTCTCCGCGACCACCCCCGCCAGGTCGTTGTTGAGAGCTTCCAGGTCGGTTTCGTCCCGAAGCTTGGCGGAGAAGACTTCGAGCGTCTTCGCCGCGTCGTACTTGCGACGGTAGAAGCGACGATCCACGAACGCCTGGATACGCCCACGCAGCGGGTTGAACAGGGCCGCTATGGTCAGGGTGGAGGCGACGACGATCAGCTGAGACCCCTGCCCGGTGAGCGCGCGGAAGGCATACTGCAAGAGGACCACGCCGCTAACGTAGAGCAGGACCAGCATGGCGGTGAGGGTGCCGTAGACGAGCGCGCGGTTTATGAGGAGGTCTATGTCGTAGAGGCGATACCTCAAGACGGCGATGCCCACGGCGATCGGCACCCCCGTGAAACTGAGCAGCGCCGCGTAGGCAAGGAGGTCCATCCACAGGGGCGAGCCCTCGGCGAACCAGGCCCCCGACGGGAAGACGAACGAGCTGACCATTGCGATCAGGTACAGCAGCCCGACGATAGAGGCAGCGAAGGCGATCCACTTTATCTGCTGGCGCTCGACCCCGAAGGCACGCCTGTAGCGCCACACCAGGCTCGCCGCCGAGGCGACCATGCACAGGGGCAGCAGCGGGAGGACGACGAAGAAGGCCGCCTCCGCCCAGGGAGGCAGCACGAGCGCGAACGGGTTGCGTATCCCCCCGAGGTTCTGCAAGGGCCCAGGGGAGATAGCGACGCCCGCGCTTATCAGCGCTATCGTGATCCCGGAGAGCCAGGCTAGGGGGCGCCACCTTCTGGAGGGGAGCCTCCCGTCGGGGAATAGCATGAGCGCGTAGGTCCCCAGCAGCCCCACGGCGGGCACCCACAGGAAGTTGTTTATGCCAGCTACCACAACTGGGAAGGGGACCGAGCCAGGCTCGGCCACGCCGTAGATGCCGTAGTAATCCATGAAGAAGGTGAGCATCCACAGGAACCCGTCTGCGAGGAGGATCCAGCCTATGGGATTGCGAGGATGCCTCGCGGCGATCAGGGCTCCGACTATCGGGAACACCAGGAAGAACGCTCCTCCTACATGGCTGCCTACGCCGAGGCTGGCGTCCCAGCTGCTGGGCACTTGCGCAGAACGGGCCAGGACGAACAGCGGGAAGCTGGCCAAGAACATGGCCACGGAGAGGGCGGCGAGCGACCACGCAAGCCGAGCAGCTCGGTAGCTCGTACCGGAATCGCGCTCCCGTTCTTTCGTCCCTTCCGTCATGACCCTACCCTACGGTACCACCGTCTGCCAAGCGTTACGACAAACGTTACGAGACAGCAGAGAAGAGGTCGGATCAGGGCGAATAACCATGAAGGGCACGAAAGTGGGCCGGGTTAGGTCAACGAGGAAAACACGCCCCGGCCCGAGAGGGAGGATGGTAGCGACTCGGACCAAGGCCGCGCGAATGCCTACAGGTTGCCCAGGAGGCCGCCCTTGTCCTTGCGCTCTTGCTTCTTGCGCGACTTCTCGGCCCGGTCGGCCTTGTCCTGCTCGGCTTTGGTCCGCTTGTGCTGCTCCCTTTCCTCCCTTGCGGACGCCTTCCTCTGCTGTGCCTGGCCCTCCGCCTTCTTGCCCTCGTCGCCGCTCACGGCGCCGTAGGCTTCCTTGGCCTTTCCTTTGGCTTTCTCTCCCATCCTCGACCTCCTCTCGTCCTGGGTTGGCTTCTCGTAACGTTAGACGCATGGAAAAGCCGGGGCCGTTACACCCCGCCTCGAACCGGGGGATGCAGGGCGCATAGGACCGGGGCTAAGGGCTACTCCTCGTCAGCTTCCCTCTCGAGCCTCCGGACATGGGGATCCGGCTGGTCCTCCACCACCACGCCGAGCTCGTGCTCTTTGAGGAGCCTGAGCCGCTCCAGCTCGAGAGCTATGTTCTCAAGGGCCTCTATCGTGCGTTGCGTCGGGTCGTCCACACCTCCCTGAACGGCAGCCCTCCCGTTGTCGTGATCGGCGTGAACCAATACTAAGACGATCCCGACAACAGCGTCTCGCCGAGGGTGCCCCGCCCGGTACGCCGCCGCGAGGGCGAGGGCGGCCTTGGAGCAGGCTGAGAAACTCGGGCGGGTGTTGAAGGGGCTGGGGAAGAGGCTGAGTGGCGAGGAGCCGTAAGTGCTTAGCTCGTCAGCCCCCTTCCGCCTCCTTGGCCACTTCTCCCGCCCGGATGAGCGCGACCGCGAAGCTCGCCCCCAGTACTCGCCACTCGCGGTAGGTCTCCATGCAGGCTGGACTATGGGGCGAACCCTCGAGTGACGCTAGGGCTTCCTCGTCACTCTCGGGCACCTCCCTCCACTCGAAGACCCCGAGCTCGGGGTTGTACCAGCGCACACGCGCCTGTTTCGCCACCGAATCCCCCTCCGTGGCGGTTCAACTCGACAACAATAACAGGAACGGTAGGTGACCTCCAGGGGCCCATTCTCGGCTCGAGGGCGTGTTCGGCCGTCGCGCTTACACGTTGAGCACCCACGGACGGCCCTCCCGCTTGGCCTGGTACATCGCCTCGTCCGCCTTATCGAGCAGGTCCCGCGGGTCCCCTTCGCCCGAATACCGGACCGCCCCCACGCTCACGGTCAACACCAACTCCCCTCCCCGCGGCAAACGCACGGGGCTGTTCTTCATATCCGCCACGATCCTCTGCAGCGCCACTTCCGTCGGCGCGAACGGCGAGGCCTCGTGCAACGCCAGCACGAACTCGTCGCCGCCCCAACGCGCCAGCCAGTCGCTTTCTCTGACGTTGCGACTGATGACGTCGGCCACGTGCCTTATGCAGGCGTCCCCCACCTGGTGGCCTAGGG
>DATACV010000457.1:0-2230 GCA_036258875.1 Rubrobacteraceae bacterium | reverse complement strand
CGTGACGAGTTCCTTGTACCAGCCGGTGTAGTAGGCCCGGACGGACTCCTGCACCAAGGCGTTCGGCAGGTTGACGGACAGATGGGTCGAGGCGGTGAACACCACCGGCCCCGTGCAGTCGTGGGGCGCGACGGGCAGGTGGCGAGCCTCCGCCATGGTAGCGATCTTCTTGGCCTCACCGATGCCGCCGCACCAGCTGACGTCCAGCATCACGATCCTGGCCGCTCCCTTCTCCATCAACTCCCGAAAGGCCGAACGGCCCGAGAGCGTCTCGCTGGCCGTGACCGGCACGGGGGTGGAACGGGCGAACTGCGCGAGCGTGTCGAGATCGTCGGCCTTGAGCGGGTCTTCGAACCAGTAGGGCTCGAACTCCTCGAGGGCTCGGGCTAGCCTCTGGGCCGTGGGCAGATCCCACAGGGAATGGAACTCGACCATCACGTCCATCCGCTCGCCCACCGCTTCCCTTATCCTTCGGAACGGCTCCAGAGCTACTCGCAGGCCCTCCTCCGTTATGTGATGACCGCCCGACACCTCGGCGTGGGGGTCGAAAGGCCAGATCTTCATGCCGGTTATGCCCTGCGACAGCAGGTCCTCGGCGAGCTCACCGGGACGGTGCAAGAAGGCCTCGAGGTCCTCGTAGGGGCCTTCCGGCTCGGTCTCGGGCAGCCCCCAGTTACCCACCTCCTGGCGTGGCTTTTCGCGCACGTAGCGGTATCCGGCGCAGGTGTTGTAGGTGCGGATGCTCTCCCGGCACTTACCGCCCATCAGCTGGTAGACGGGCTGGTTGGCGACCTTGCCGAACAGGTCCCAGAGAGCGATGTCGATGGCCGAGTTGCCCCTTGTTTCGGCACCACTGCTCGCGTAGCCGAGGTAGCCGTAGAGCTGGCTGGCGTGCTGGTCGATGCGCAGGGGATCCTTTCCGAGCAGGTAGGGGGCCGCGGTCTCGTGGACGTAGGCCTCTACCGCCCGCGCGCCGAAGAAGGTCTCGCCCAGGCCCACCAACCCCTCGTCGGTGCGGACCAGGACGAAGAGGATGTTCGGGAACTCGCCGAGGCGCAGCGTGTCTACCTGGACGACCTGCACCGCTCAGGTCCCTGGTCTGGCTCCCCTGTCAACTCACATCCCGTCGGCCTCACAACCTCAACATATACTAGCGCGATGGGAGAGAGCCCGCCCGAAGTGGCAGCGAGGTGCGCGACGACAGGCATCGGTGAGGCGGGTGAGATATCTGGGCCGGTTCAAGATCTGACGAGGTGTCAAGGACATGAAGGTAGTCGACGTAGTTCCCCACGTACTGACCACACCGCTCGAGGAGCCCTTTTCCTTCTCGCAAGGTTGGGTCGACAGACGGAGCACGATGATAGTGGAGGTCCTGACCGATGAGGGCGTCACGGGCTGGGGGGAGTCGTTGTGCCACGGTCTTCAGCCGCCGGAGGTCGCCGCCTCGTTCGTCGAGTTCTGCTTCAAGCCGATGCTCGTCGGCCGGGACCCGTTCGACTTCGAGGTGCTCTGGGAAGAGATGTACAACCGCTCCCGGCCCTTCGGAGGGGGCGCGGCCGTCAACGCCATGAGCGGTGTGGATATCGCCCTCTGGGACGTCATCGGCCGCCGCCTGGGCCAGCCCGTCCACAAGCTGCTTGGCGGGGCGTTCCGTTCCGAGGTGACCCCTTACGCGACCGGCTTCTACCGCCGCGAAGGCCGGGATCACGTGGCGGAGGGCGTCGAAGAGGCCAGGCGGCACGCGTCCAGTGGCTTCGGGGCGATGAAGCTGAAGGTCGGCTTCGGGGTCGAGGCCGACGCCGAGTACGTCCGCGCCATCCGGGAAGCCATGGGGCCCGGGGTGCGCCTCATGATGGACGCCAATTGCGCCTACGACGTGCCCGCGGCGCGCCGCCTCCTCCTCGAGTGTCGAGACGCCGAGGTCCATTTCTTCGAGGAGCCTCTTGCGCCGGAGGACCTGGAGGGGTACAAGGCCTTGAGGCACCTGGGCGCCACCTACGTCGCCGCCGGGGAGAACCTGTTCGGCAAGATCGGCTACCGCCGCTGGGTATCCGAGGGCGCCCTGGACATCCTGCAACCCGATCTCTGCTCCTCCGGGGGCTTCACCGAGTGCAAGAAGATCGCGGCCCTGGCCCAGGCGTGGAACACGGCGGTGGTCCCGCACGTCTGGGGCTCGGGTATCGGGCTGGCAGCCTCCTTGCAGCTCATCGCCACGCTCCCGCCTACGCCT
>DATACV010000456.1:0-3971 GCA_036258875.1 Rubrobacteraceae bacterium | reverse complement strand
GGCGCGCTTGAGGAGCTGGGTGATAAGGAGGCCGACGACGCCCTGGCCGAAGACGAGAGCCGTCTCGCCGAGGCGCAGCGGGGTGTCGTGGACGACGTTCAGGGCGGTCTCCAGATTGGCGAAGAAGACGCCGGTCAAGGGTTCGGTGCCGTCGGGGAGGGGCAAGGGGAGGTCGGCCGGGACTGTGAAGACCTCCTGGTGCGGGTGGTGGACGAAGACGAGGTCGCCCGGGGAGAGATGTTCTGCGCCAGACTCCGTAACTCGTCCGACGGTCGCGTAGCCGTGTTTGATCGGGAAGGAGAAGCTGCCGGCGAGGGTGGGCAGGTCGAGCGGGAGGTCGGGCGGGACCTCTCCGCGGTAGACGAGCATCTCGGTCCCGTGGCTTATCGCGGAGACGAGGGAACGGACGCGGACCTCGCCGGGTCCGGGCGGAGGCACGGTCTCCCGGCGCAGCTCGGCAGCACGAGGCGCTGCGAACCAGACAGCGCGGGCTTCGAGGGAGCCGTCCGGGGACGGTCCGGCGCTCACCGGCGCTCGTCCGGGTACTCGACGCGGCTGTCGAGGACGAGGTCGACGCCGTAGGGCGTGACGGACGTTTCGGCGAGGGTTAGGGAGTCGGTCAGGTCGCAGATGCCCAGGTCCCCCACGGCCTCGATGCCGCGGCCCAGGATCTTCGGCGCGATGCACACGGCGAGGCGGTCCACGAGGCGCTCGTAGAGGAAGGAGGTGATGAGGGCCGCCCCTCCCTCCACCATCACGGAGCGCACGCCCAGAGAGTGGAGTCCTGAGAGGAGCGCGCCGAGGTTCACCCTACCCGCGCCGTCAGCAGGATTCCTGAGGACTGTCGCGCCCAGAGACTCCGCCTCCTCGCACCGCCCGTCCGGGGCACGGTCCGTGACGGCGAGGACCGTCCCTCTGGCGGCCCCGTCCGCGAGCACGGCGGCGGTGAGCGGGGTGCGAAGTGTGCTGTCCACGACGACGCGCAGCGGGTCTTCGCCGGGGACGTGGCGGACGGTCAGGCGGGGGTCGTCGTTGCACGCCGTGCCGGCTCCGATTGCGACGGCGTCGTGCTCGGCGCGCAAGGCGTGAGCGAAGCGGAGCGAGTCGGGGGAGCTGATCCAACGCGAAGACCCGTTCGCGGTCGCCAGGCGCCCGTCGAGCGTCTGCGCGTAGCTTACGGTAACGGTGGGACGAGCGATCTCCTGTCCTCCTCGAGTCTCCCGCAGGCACAAGGTTAGCACGCCTCCGGCCACGCAAGATTATTTACGGCCCCCTATACTGCGCTGGATGGACCGCAGCGAAAAAAACCTCGGGGAGGACAGGATCCTGCTCGAAGGCATGGTCTTCCACGGCCGCCACGGCACGCTGCCAGCCGAACGCGAGCTGGGCCAGCCCTTCGTCGTGGACGTGGAGCTGCGCCTGGACCTGCGCCCCGCGGGCCTCTCGGACGACCTGGCCCGGACCGTGGACTACGGCGAGGTGCACCGGCGGGCCCGGGAGATCGTCGAGGGCCAGCCGGCAAACCTTACCGAGACGGTCGCCGAGAGGATAGCCGCGTCGGTGCTGGAGGAGTTCCCGGCTGTGGAGGCGGTCCGGGTGAAGGTCGCCAAGCCGCACGTCAGGCTAGGCGACACCGTGCTCGCGGGCTCCGCCGTCGAGATTCTGCGCCACCGCGACGCGGCGGGGGACTGAGACGAACCGTCCGCGCCGCCCGGCGCGTATAAGTCCGATAAATGGTCCCTTTGTACGATGAACTACGCTCCAAGCGGCGTCATACTGGTATGGTACGCTAGAGCGAGAAGGACGCGTAGCGTTGGACAACGTCACCCAGCTACCCACCATGAGCCCGGCGCGCGAGCCGGGGTACCCGCGCGCCGAGCGGGTCGAGATCCTCACCCGGGTATGCACGGACGAGCTGCTCGGGGCCTTCGGGTTGAGCAAGGAGTTACCTCCCTTGAGGCTTCTCGCCCGGGTCCCGGCGGAGCGCCTCGCGCGCCAGGTTGCGACGTACGACGAGATCGTGGGCGAGTCGGGGCTCACCGCGGGCGGCGTCTGGGCGCTGGCGCGGATGGTGCGTCGCGCTGAGGTCGAAGGGCGGGAGAACGTCCCGACGAAAGGCCCCGTGCTGCTCGCCGCGAACCACCCCGGTCTCGCCGACTCCGTCGCCCTCTTCGCCAACGTACCGAGGAAGGACCTGCGCGTGATGGCCGCGCAGAGGCCGCTTCTCGCGGCGCTCCCGAACACGTCGCGGTACCTGATCCCCGTCCCCGAAGGGTCGTCGGGGCGGCTCGGAGCGGTCCGGAGCGCGGCGCGGCACCTGAGAGAAGGCGGGGCGGTGCTCACCTTCCCCGGTGGGAGGATCGAACCCGACCCTGCGGTGCTGCCCGGGGCCGCGGAGGCACTTGGGCGCTGGGGCGAGAGCCTTGACCTCTTCGCGCGGCTGGTGCCCGGCCTGACGGTCGTCCCCGCGGTCGTCAGCGGGGTGCTATCCCCCACCGCCCTCAGGAACCCCCTGACGCTGGTCCGCCGCCGGAGGCGAGACCGCGAGTGGCTCGCTGCGACGCTCCAGATGCTGACGCCCGCGCTGCGCGACGTCACGACGAAGGTCGCGTTCGGGCGGCCGGTGCGGGCCGGGGAGATCCCCGAGGGGAACATCAGGGGCGCCGTGGTGGGCGAGATGCGGCGCCTGATCGAACGGTGCGCGCCGGGCTAGCATCCGGCGGGCTCCGCTGGCCGCCGCTGGCGTTCATCTTCGTCACGGTCTTCGTGGACATGGTCGGCTACGGGCTCGTGGTGCCGCTCCTCCCGTTCTACGCGCGGGAGTTCGCGGCCGGGGCGGCGCTCGTGGGCCTCCTCGGCTCGCTCTACGCCGCCATGCAGTTCGTCGGCGGACCGTTCCTCGGGGGGCTCTCCGACCGCACGGGACGCCGCCCCGTCCTGGTAGTCTGCCTGCTCGGCGCTTCCCTCGCCTACCTCGTGCTCGGGCTGGCGGAGACGCTCTCCTTGCTCTTCGCGGCCGTCGTGCTGGCGGGCGCCGCCGGAGGCACCCAGGCGACCGCCCAGGCGTACATAGCAGACAGCACCGCGCCGCAGGACCGCGCCAGGGGGCTGGGCCTGATCGGGGCCGCCTTCGGCCTCGGGCTGATGGCAGGCCCGGCCCTCGGCGGCCTCCTCAGCCTCTACGCGCTCCACGCCCCGGCATTCGCCGCGGCAGCGCTGGCCCTCTGCAACGCGGCGTTCGGCTTCTTCGTGCTGCCGGAGTCGCTCCCCCGCAAGCTACGGGTCCCGACGTCCCTGCGCCGCCTCAACCCCCTCGCTCAGCTGCGCCGGGTGCTCGGCATGCGGGAGCTCCGGTGGTTCCTGCTCGCGATTCTCTTCCTCAACCTCTCCTTCGCGGGGCTCCTCACCAACTTCCCGCTCTTCTCCAACGTGCGCTTCGGATGGGACGCCCCGGCCAACGCTTTCTTCTTCGCGTTCGTCGGCGTCTGCGCCGTGCTCACGCAGGGGCTGCTCATCGGGCGGCTGCAGCCACGCTTCGGCGAGGAGCGGCTGCTGCTCGGCGGGCTGGGCGCCATGGCCGTCGGCCTCGGGCTCGTGGCCGTCGTGCCCTACGGTGCGCTGCTGTACCCGGTGGTGGGGGCGCTGGCGGTGGGGGTCGGGCTCGCCATCCCGGCGCTCACGGCCCTCGTCTCGCGGCGAGTCTCGGGCAGGGAGCAGGGAAGGGTAATGGGAGGGTTGCAGGCCGTGATCAGCGTTACCCTCGTCGTCGGGCCGGTTATGGCCGGCCTCGCCTTCGACCACCTAGGCGTCCCTGCACCGTACTGGATCGGCGCCCTCCTCGCCGCCTCTGCCCTGCTGGCGGCGTCCATAGCCGTGCTGCCGGGGCGAAGCTTCGCAGGGCAACCCGTCAGCGGACCCGACGTACCTCAGAGACCGGGGAAATAGCCGCCATGACTACCACACAGACGACC
>DATACV010000455.1:0-4314 GCA_036258875.1 Rubrobacteraceae bacterium | reverse complement strand
TACTTCCTTATGGCTGCCTTCAGGGTGCCGAGGCCTAGAGTCGCGCACTTGGGACGGGAGGCCACGATCTGGCGCCCGAGCTGCTCGATCATCTCGTTGTAGTCCATCTCGAGGACCTGGTCCATCGTGAGATCGCCCCTGTGGACGTCCTCGAGCAGCATGCTTGAGGCGGCCATGCTGATGGTGCAGCCCTCGCCCTCGTAGGAGACGTCCTCTATGTGCTCGTGGTCCTCCGCTCCCTTGAGATAGACCGTCACCACGTCGCCGCAGCCCGGGTTGCCGCCCGGCATCGCCACGTCGGCGTCCTCCAGGGCGCCCCGGTGTCGCGGCCTCTGGTAGTGGTCCAGCAATATCTGTATCTGCATCTGACGGTCCACTGTCATCTCTCCGTCATCCAGGTGATTCTGTCCCGCCGATTCTACCGTACCCTCGCGTTGCCGCGGGGATGCGGGCCTCCAGGATTGCTACTGCTTGATACAATGAAGGACATGAAGGTCGGTATTGTAGGGCTGCCGAACGTCGGCAAGTCAACGGTATTCAACAGCCTGACGCGGGCGGGAGCGGAGGCCCGGAACTACCCGTTCACGACGATCGACCCGAACCTGGGTGTGGCCGTCGTGCCGGACGGGCGGCTGCCCGCCCTGGCCGAGGTGATGGGCAGCAAGAGGGTGGTGCCGGCGACCGTGGACTTCGTGGACATCGCGGGGCTGGTGCGGGGCGCGAGCGCGGGCGAGGGGTTGGGGAACCAGTTCCTCGGGCACATCCGGGAGTGCGACGCGGTGGCGCACGTGGTGCGGTGCTTCGAGGACGAGAACGTGGTGCACGTCCACGGCGGCGTGGACCCCGCGGGCGACGTGGAGACGATAAACACCGAGCTCCTGCTGGCCGACCTGGCGACGGTCGAGAGGCGTCTCGAGCGGACGAGCAGGGCCGCCAAGAGCGGGGACGCGAGGCTCAAGGCCGAGGTCGCGGGCCTCGAGAGGCTCAGGGACCACCTCTCGGAGGGAGAGGCGGCCCGTAGCTTCGCCGCCGGGGGCTCCGAGGCGCTCGAGGAGATCCTCAGGAGCCTCATCACTGCCAAGCCTACCCTCTACGTGGCTAACGTGGGCGAAGAGTCCGTCGCCGGGGGCGACCCCTGCAGCGCGGAGGTCGAGAAGTTCGCCGCGCGCGAGGGGGCCGAGGTCGTGCGGATCTCGGCGCGCCTAGAGGCCGAGGTCGCGGAGCTCCCCGAGGAGGAGGCGCGGGAGTACCTGGAGATGCTCGGGGTCGAGAGCACGGGCTTCGAGGGCTTCGTCCGGGCCGCGTACCGCCTGCTCGGCCTCATCACCTTCTTCACGGCGGCCGAGAAGGAGGCGCGGGCCTGGACGCTGAGGGAGGGCTCGACGGCGCGGCGGGCCGCGGGCAGGGTCCACACCGACATGGAGCGGGGCTTCATAGCGGCGGAGGTCGGCAACTGGGAGGACGTCGTGGCCGCCGGGTCCTGGGCCAGGGCCCGCGAGGAGGCGAAGGTGCGCCTCGAAGGCCGCGACTACGTCGTCAGGGACGGGGACACCTTGCTCGTTCGCTTCAACGTCTAGGCGGTAGCCGATGCTCCCCTTCGTCAGGCCGCAGAAGCCCCTAGGGGAGAGCCGCCTCGCGCTGGTCACCACCGGCGGGGTCCACCTGCCAGCCCAACACCGCTTCGACATAGACGACCCCCTGGGCGACTGCTCCTACCGCGAGATACCCGCCGGAGCCGCCGACCTCACCTGGACCCACGCCTACTACCGCCCCGACGAGGGGACGGACCTCGACGCCGTCTTCCCCCTCCGGACCCTGCGCGGGCTGGTCGATGAGGGGGTGGTGGGGGAACTCAACCGCCGCCACTTCAGCTTTATGGGGGCGATCCACGACCCCACGCCCCTCGTCGAGGAGACCGCGCCCGAGGTCGCGAGGAAGCTAGCGGACGACGGTGTGGACGCGACGCTCCTCACGCCCTCCTGACCGCTCTGCCACCGGTCCGTCGGGCTGGTCTGCAGAGCCATAGAGGAGCTGGGGATACCCACCGTGACGCTCGCCATGGAGAGCGGGGTCCAGGCGCCGCGGGTGGCGCGGGTGCCGTTCCCCTACAACTACCCGATGGGCGAGCCGGGGGACGGGGAGCGGCACCGGGAGGTAGCCCTCGCCGCGCTCGCGCTGCTTCACGACCCGGAGATGCCAGGGGAGGTGGAGCTACCTTTAGGATAGGCATCAAGTCTCAGGTATCAGAAAAACCTGAAGCCTAAACGAGCCGCCGCTCGTATATAATCTGCGTGCGTACAAACTTCCGACGAAGGTGAGAGCGTGGCCCTGATATTCGTGTTGTTGGTGGCGTTGTTCGTGGTGCTTTTCCTGTTCGTGCTGCCGATCCTCTTCTCGTTGCAGGCGGTCGGGAGCCTGTTCGTCTACCCGCGGCAGCTCAAGGCCATCATCGGGAACAGGATCCTGCGCCGCAACCACGCCCTCGAGCACGCCACCATCGTCGTGATGATGGAGCGCGAGCCGGGCCGCAAGCTGAACGGCTTCTCAACTGACGAGGGCTTCTTCGTGCAGGGCGCGCGGTCCTTCGAGGAGGTCGAGAGCGCGGCGAGGGAGGCCCTGAGGCGGCTGCGGGGCGGGGAGAAGGGGCTCGCCGTGCACCGCAACTGTGGGACTACCATCGTGGCGGCCAACCTGCTCGCCGCGGTCTTCTTCCTCGCGGCTCTAGGGCTCGGGCTGTACCTGGGGTGGCCGATGTACCTCCTGATCCTGGGCTCCATCGTCCTCGCCTTCGCGCTGCGCGTGCCCCTGAGCCTGCTCCTCCAGCGCTTCGTCACCACAGACGCCGACCTCTCGAACGCCGAGGTCGGCTGGGTCGAGCGGGCTGACCCCGCGGACCTGCGCGGCGGCATCGTCGGCTTCCTGCTCGCCGCCTCCACAGTCCGGGTGCGCGTCTTCCACACCGACCCGGAGGCGGTCGAGATCGTCCGCGACGACGGGGCGGTGGTCAGGTAGGTTTTGAGGTCCTCAGGTTATTAGGCTATCAGGGGTTGGTCGGCGGGGCGGGTCCCCGATTTTTGCAGCCCTCAAGGCCTCAATGCCTTAACACCTAAGGGCCTGAAAGCCTCGCGTCGCGCAAGCGCGAAGCTCTCGCCAACCGCTCTAGAGGCTCTGTGAGCGTCCGCCCTGGCGGGCCGAGGAGAGAAGGGCGTGTATGGCGCGGGCGTTGCCCAGGATCTCCGAGGGTCCGACGGCGGGGTCCCGCCCTTCGCGGATCGCCGCGGCGAACTCCTCGAGCTCGGCGCGGTACGGGTCGGCGGTCTCGAAGCTCTCCGTGGAGGTATCGCCGCCGCTCGTGATCTCCATCCTCCCGCCCGCCTTGTCCGCGCGGAAGGGAGCGTCGAGGGAGATGGTTCCTTCGGTGCCCGCGATCTCCAGCCGCTCCCGTCGCGCGGAGGAGATGCTGCTGGAGACTACCCCGAACCCGGCGTCGAACTCGAGGACGCCGGCGAGCTCCCGGTCGGCCCCCTCCTCGTCGAAGGAGGCGAAGGCCGAGGCCCGCCTCGGCTCGGTGCCGAAGACGAGCCTGAGCGCGCTCACGCAGTAGCAGCCGACGTCGCCCAACGAACCTCCGCCGAGTGAGCCGACGCCCCTCACGTCCGCCGGGTCGTCGAGCCGGTGTCCGAACTGGGCTATTGCCTGCCGTACCTCGCCGACCGCGCCTCCGGAGACGAGCTCTCTCAGGCGTTGCGTCTGTGGGTGGAGGCGGAACATGAAGCCCTCCATGAGCGTGAGCCCCGCCCCTCGCGCGGCCTCCACGGCCCGCTCGGCGCCCCCCGCGTCTAGCGAGAACGGCTTCTCGCAAAGGACATGCTTGCCGGCCGCGAGCGACCTCAACGTCCACTCGACGTGTATCGAGTTCGGCAGCGGAACGTAGATGGCGTCGATGCTCTCCTCTTCGAGCAGCGAGGCGTAGTCCTCGAAGAGTCGTGCCTCCGGCGCGGCCTCGCGGACCGTCCGCGACTTCTCGCCGCCCCGGGTGGCGACGGCGGCGACCTCGACCGCGCCGGTCTGGGCGGCTGCGGGGATGATACCGCCGAGGGCTATCCTGGCCGCCCCGAGGATGCCGAGGCGCAAGGGCTCGTTCTGCAAAGCGTTCCTCCTAGGGTTTCTCTCCGGCGAGGCGCTCCAGCTCGCCGACTACCCGGTCGAGCTCCTCGACGATGGGGTTCGGCCCGGCGGTCTCGAAGGCATCGACCAGCGCCCGATAGTACCAGAGCGTGCCCTCCTTGCCCCCGTTGAACCTCGGCCAGAGGT
>DATACV010000454.1:0-5339 GCA_036258875.1 Rubrobacteraceae bacterium | reverse complement strand
ACGCAGCAGCGTGGACTTCCCGGTGCCGTTGCCGCCGACCAGCCCGAGCCTAGCCCCGGGGCTCACCTTCATCTCCAGCCCTCGCAGCACGGCCCGTCCCCCGTAGAACTTCTCCACGGAGCGGAGCTGTATCAGGGTCATAAGCACCCGCCAGATGTCCTGAACTCATCCACGGGATGGATGATGACGCCTGTCCGCCCCCAACGCATCACCCATTTGGATGATTTTCGTCCGGCACTGACCCCTCGACGTACAGAGTGGCTGGACGCGTGTAGCCCTCGCGCCGGACCCGCGCCAGGAACGCCTCGCGGCGTTCGCGCAGCGCGCGTCGCTTCTCGGCTGGCAGGAGCGACAGACTCTCCGGCTCTCCTTCGGCGAGGATCAGCCTCTCAAGGTGCCGGACTTCGTGTGACGGCGAGGCGCGCCACTGCACGTCTTCCAGCATGGCCTCGTGCAGCGCGACCAGGCGCTCCGGCGGCCCGATGCCGTAGAACCTGGCACCCGAGAGCTCGTGCGCCAGGTCGGCCTGAAGCTCCTCTTCCACGAGCTGGACGGCCGGCACGCAGTCCACGAAGTCGCTCGTGACGACCCGTCCTCCGGGCTTGACCACGGAGATCAGGGCCGCGAGAGCATCTCCCGCCGCCCTCTCGCGCACGTCCAACTCGTGGAAGAGGCCGGCGGAGTAGACCAGGTCGAAGGTTCGCGGTTCGAAGGGTGGCTCGAAGACGTCCCCCGCGACGAGGCAGACCGGGGCGGCGAGAGAAGCGTCTCCGAGCGCCTCCAGTCCCTCGCGGACGCGCTCGGCGTCGGCTTCGAGGGCGGTGAGGCTGCCACCTTCACCGATGCGCTGGCTCAGGCCCTCGAGCCAGAGTGGCGAGGCACCGCCGGCGTAGAGGACCCTGAGGCCGCTGAGGTCGCCGAGGAGGTCGAGCTCGCGTTCGGAGAAGGAAATGAGATCGTCTTCGAGCGCCTCGCGTTCGCTCGGTGTCAGAGGATCACCACCATATGAACTCTCCGGCATGACGCACCTTATAGCACGGGGCAGATCAATACGTTCGACCTGTTCGCTACCGAACGGTTCTGCGCGGCGAGAGGCAGGGTGAGATTGGTTAAGGGTAACGCTACAGTGCATAATGGGGACATGAGCAAGATAATCATAGCCATAGTAGTCATAGTCATCGTGATCCTCGTGGTGCGGTGGTTGCTCTCGCGTAGACGCGTGTAGCGAGCTCGCGGACACGTGTGCGCCGCACAGGAATATGTAGCCACGTTAAGCAACGCAAGGTCTTCTTCGTAAGGGTTGCGCCCGGGACGTGGTGAGGATACGGTTCCTGTTACGAGGCTGGTGCCCGTATGGGGTAAGTGGGAAAGGGAAAGGAGTACGGGCACCAGTTTGGTTCTTTATCCTACACCGGTCGCACAAAGTTGTATAGGTTGTTGCAATCTTATGTTTGCGTGATACAAGATGTAGTAGATCGCTCGTCTCTGGCGTGCTCCCGTGGTGTACGAGACGGGAGAAATAGCATCTTTACCGCTTAGATAGCTGCATGCCGGAGGTCGTATAATCTTCGCGGCATGAAGGTCGTTGTTGCACGGGAGATCGTCAAGTACCACGGGGGCGACCTGAAGGTCCTCTCCGGCGCCTCGCTCTCGGTCGAGGCCGGGGAGAAGGTCGGGCTCGTGGGTCGCAACGGCGCGGGCAAGACGACGCTGCTCGAGATCCTGGCCGGCAACCTGGAGGCCGACTCGGGCTCCGTCGAGCGGGTGGGCGGCGCCAGGGTGGGCGTCACCTCGCAGAGCCTGTACGCGGGGGAGCGAGGCGGGGTCTCGGTGGAGGAGGAGATCTCCTCCGCCTTCGAGCATCTGATGCGGCGCGAGAGGGAGCTGGAGGAGCTGGAGGCGCGGCTCGCCGAGGACTCCTCCCCCGCTCTCCTGGAGCGCTACGGGAGGCTGCAGGGCGAGTTCGAGCGCGACGGGGGCTACGACTACAGGGCGCGCGCGGCCTCGACCCTCTCGGGCCTGGGCTTCGCCCCGGAGGACTGGAAGCGCCCGGTGGGGTCCTTCTCGGGCGGGGAGCAGAGCCGCATAGCCCTCGCCAGGCTCCTGCTCGAGGAGCCCGACCTCGTCCTCCTCGACGAACCCACCAACCACCTGGACCTGCGCGCCATCGAGTGGCTCGAGAACTTCGTCAAGGGGGCGAAGTCCGCCGTGCTCGTCGTCTCGCACGACCGCTACTTCCTGGACGCCGTCGCTGGCTCTATCCTAGAGCTCCAAGACGGCAGGCTCACCCGCTACCCCGGCAACTACAGCCGGTACGTCGTTGAGAAGAAGGCAGCCGAGGAGCGGCTCGCGCGCAAGGCGAAGGCCAACGCCGAGCGCAGGGCGCAGCTCGAGCGCTTTATCGAGAAGAACCGGGCGAAGGCCAGGAAGGCCGCCCAGGCCAAGAGCAAGCAGAAGCTCCTCGACCGGATGGAGAAGGTGGAGGGACCGAGCGGGGCCGGCAAGAACATGAGGCTCGACCTCGGCGACGCCTCGCGCGCCGGCCGCGTCGTCCTCGAGATGGAGGACGTCCGCTACGCCCACGAGGATGCCGACGAGCCGCTCCTCGAAGGCCTCGACCTCGTAATCGAGCGCGGGGAGCGGGTGGCCCTCCTGGGTTCGAACGGCACGGGGAAGAGCACGGTGATGCGGCTGGCCACGGGCGAGCTCTCGCCGCAGTGGGGCACGGTGCGCCTCGGCCACAACGTCGCCCCCGCCTACCAGGATCAGCAGCTCGCCCGCCTCGACGACGCCAAGACCGTGCTGGAGGAGGTCATGGACGCCACCGGCCTCAAGGCGCCGGAGGCCCGGGACCTGCTCGGCGCCTTCCTCTTCTCCGGGGAGGACGTCTTCAAGAAGGTCTCGGCGCTCTCGGGCGGCGAGAGAAACCGCCTGAGCCTCGCCGAGATCGTGGTGAGCGGCGCCAACCTGCTCCTGCTCGACGAGCCTACCAACAACCTGGACATCCCGGCCCGCGAGGCCCTCGAAGAAGCGCTCCTCGACTACCGCGGCACCATGTTCTTTATCTCCCACGACCGCTACTTCCTGCGCAAGCTCGCCACGCGCGTCGTGGAGCTCGAGAACAGCAAGCTCAGCAACTACCTCGGCGGCTACGACTACTACCGCTCGCACAGGCGCCTCGACGCGTCGGGCAACGGCAGGGGCCGCCCCCGCCGCCGGCTCCGACCCGGCCAGGGCAAAGAGCAGAACGTGCTAGCCGCCCGCCTCGTCGCGGTCGAAGGCGAGATCGACGCCACCGAGCGCCGCCTCAGCCGCCTCGAGAGAGAGCTCGCCAGCTCCTCCCTATACGCCGACGGCAAGCGCTCGCGCGAGGTCGTCCTCGAGCACCGCCAGCTCAAGAGCGCACTCGAAGGGCTCTACGCCGACTGGGGCGAGCTTCTCGAAGAGGCCGAAGAGGCAGGGCTCTAGAGAGCCATCAGCATTCAGCGTTCAGCGGTCACGGAGAGGTGGCTAGACTAACGTCCTCGCAAACACCATGACCGGAACACGATTCGGCTTTCGAAGGTGGGGTTCGCCGACCAGTAGGAAAGCTGAAAGCTGACCGCTAAGAAGAGTCGGGACGAGAGGATTTGAACCTCCGACCTCCTCGTCCCGAACGAGGCGCGCTACCAGGCTGCGCTACGTCCCGACTGTGCCGCTGATTATATCAGGTAGGCTACAGGCTTCAGGCAACAGGTTTCGGTCCTCGAACACGATGCCGGGATACGAAAGCGACGCCCGTACGGAAAGCTACAAAATTACCTGACACCTGAAGCCTGGACTGAAACCTGTTGCCTACACGGTTATGAAGGCCGTATCGCGGCCCGCGTAGAGCTCGAGGGCGCCGGCGATGGCCTCGGCGACGGTGGTCGGGTAGTAGGGGTCGGAGGCCAGCTCGAGCTCGTGAGGGTTGGTGAGGTGGAGGGGCTCGAGCACGACCGCCGGGATGTTGGTCTCGCGCAGGATCTCGTAAGAGCGCCCGAACTCCCCGATGTCGCAGGTGCCTAGAGTGCGGCTGATGCCGCGCTGCAGGTAGATCGCCGCCATCCTGCCCCGGTGCGAGCGGTAGCCGAGCCGCTCGAAGTAGTAGGAGGCACTCCCGCAAGCGGCGGGCGAGCGGTGGGCGGCGTGGTGGATCGAGACCACCATCTTCGCCCCGGAGGAGTTCGCCAGGAAGGCCCGGTCGGCGGCGGAGACCTCCTCGTCGTCGCTGCGGGTCAGCAAGACCTCGCGGGCGGGCAGGATCTGGGCGAGCTCCTGGGCCACCGCGAGGTTGAGGTCGGCCTCGGAGAGCCCTTTCGGGGCGGCGTAGCCGGCGTCCCGGCCACCGTGCGCAGCGTCCACCACGATGGCCCCGGAGAAGAGGTCCTCGGGGAAGTAGCCCCCGCTCTTGTCCGGGAACTGGTGGGTGCCCAGGGTCTGGGCGGCGTAGGTGTCGAGCACCTTGAAGACGCCGGCGTCTATAACGCCGTCGTCCTGGAGGCCAGCGTTCTTCTGGAAGTCGCGCACGGCGCGGGCCGTGCGGGCGTCGAAGAGGCCGTTCACGGCGCCGGGGTCGAAGCCGAGGTCGTTGAGCATCCGCTGGAGCTCCACCACGTCCGCCCCCCTGAACGGCGGCTGGCGGAGGTATAGCAGGCGCCCGCCGGGCCGGTAGCCCGCCTCGACGATCTCGCGCCAGGTTATGGGCCCGACGAGCCCGTCCGCGAGGAGGCCTAAAGTCTGCTGGAAGCCCTTGACCGCGACCTCGGTGCCCCTCCTGAAGACCCCGTCTATGCCGCGCTCGCCGAGGTCCAGGCCAAGGGCCTGCAGGCGGGTCTGGAGGTCCACTACCTCCCGCCCCCTGTCTCCCCTACGCAGCGTGCGCACGTCCCGGATCGGCCTCCCCTGATGCCCTACGTTGGCCTAAAGGCAAAGCGCCGGGCGTTGGCCCGGCGCATTGCGAAACCTGAGCCCGGCTCCTAGTCCTCGACGACGCCCAGTATATCGTCGGCGGAGAGGACTAGGTAGTCCTCGCCGTCCAGGCTGATCTCGGTCCCCGAGTACCTGGCGAAGACTATGACGTCGCCCTCGCTGACGGCGAGCGGCACGTTCTGGCCCTTGTCGTCGAGCTTGCCCTCGCCGACGGCCACGACCTCGGCGGTCTGCGGCTTCTCCCTGGCGGTGTCGGGCAGCACGATGCCGGACGGCGTCGTCTCCTCGCGCTCGACGAGCTTGACCAGCGCCCGGTCGCCTAGTGGCTTGAACTTCATCTCTCGTCCCTCCTTACCTCTTCGGACTTACACACGACTTGCGGCGCGGCC
>DATACV010000453.1:0-5694 GCA_036258875.1 Rubrobacteraceae bacterium | reverse complement strand
GTCTCCCGCCAGACCGCAGACAAGGAGGTCATGACCGCCTACGCGGAGAACGGCACCGAAGAGCGGCCCGTGCCGCGGACGCGGCGCCTCCTTCCGGTGCTCGACAACGACGCCGCGGCGGAGCTGGCGCGTTACGGGGCGCAGATCGAAGACCTTTACGGAGCGCCGCAGGACATCGAATGGGCGCTGTCCGGCGGGGAGTTCACTATAGTGCAGGCGCGTCCGATCACCAACCTGCCGCCCCCGCCGCCGGCCGACGCGCGCTGGGAGCCGCCCGTCCCCGGCTCCGCCTGGTGGCGCCGGCAGGTGGTCGAGAACCTCCCCGAGCCGCTCTCGCCGCTCTTCGATGAGCTCTATCTGCGCGATGGCCTCGAGCCCTCGATAAACGCCATGCTGGCGTTCCTCGGGATGACGTACCTGCGCATCGAGGACGTTATGGACAGGCCCCTCTTCGCCACCGTCAACGGCTACGCTTACATCCGGGCGGATTACAGGCTCAGGTGGTCCTATGCCCCGAAGATCCTGCGTGCCGTCATCGACGAGTTCAGGATACTGTTCGGAGACCAGACGGCGACTTACTGGCGCGAGGAGGCGCTGCCCTCGTACCTGGAGACCGTCGAGCGCTGGAAGACGGTGGACCCGTCCACCGTCTCCGACGAGACGCTCCTGGCTGGCGTGCGCGAGCTGGCGCTGGAGGACGCCCGCTACTGGTTCGCCTGCGCCCTGATGATAGCCCGCGCCAAGGTATCGGACGCGCTCCTGGGACGCTTCCTGGCGGTCGCGGCGCCCCGCCGCGGCTTGACCAGCGGTATGTTCCTGCGCGGTTTCCCGTCCCCGACGGTGGACGCCGAGACCGAGCTGGAGGTCCTGGCAGGCCGGGTCCGCGCCTCGGAGGAGCTGCGTACCCTAGTCGCCGCCACGCCAGCCGCGGATCTCCTCGAGGCGCTCGAGGGTACGCCGCCCGGCCGGGCCTGGCTCGACGCCTTCGCAAGTTACCTCGACCGGTACGGGCACCAGATCTACAACCTGGACTTCGTCGCTCCGACGCAGTCCGACGACCCCCTGCCTGTACTGTTGAGCCTCAAGGCGATGGTCGGGCAGCCCGGGGGCGACCCGCGGACGCGCCAGCGGGCCATCGTCGCCGAGCGGGATGCGCGCGTGCGGGAGACGGCGGGCTCCTTCGATCCCCTCCGCCGGCGGCTGTTCCGGTTCTTGCTCGGCTGGGCGCAGCGCTTCGGCCCGGACCGGGAGCGGGCGCTCTTCTACATGGGGGCCGGCTGGCCCACCCTGCGGCGGCTGGCGCTCGAGCTCGGACGGCGTCTGACCGAGGGCGGAGAGTTGAGCGCAGCCGAAGACGTGTTCTTCCTCGAGACAGCCGAGATCGAAGCCGCCATAGCGGCGCGAGCAGGCGGCGAAGCCAGGCCCGACCTGGTGCGTCTTGCGCGCGGGCGAAGCGAGCTGCGCGAGGCCCGCAAGCGCCTCCACCCGCCGGCTGTGGTTCCCCCGGATCACAAGCTGCGCTTCGGCCCTTTCGACATGTCGCCCTGGGAGACGCAGCGGCGCAACGAGCCGGCCGGCGCTGTCCTGCGCGGCTTCGCCGTGAGTCCCGGCCAAGTAACCGCCCCCGCCAGCGTCATCCGCTCGACCGCGGACTTCTCGCGGATGGAGCCTGCCACGATCCTGGTGTGCTCGACCACGACCCCGGCGTGGACACCTCTGTTCTCCCAGGCGCGCGGGCTCGTCACCGACGTCGGAGGAGTCCTGGCCCACGGCTCGATCGTGGCACGCGAGTACGGCATCCCGGCCGTCCTGGGCACGGGCATCGCGACCACCCGCATCACATCCGGCCAGACCATCCGGGTCGACGGGGACAGGGGCACCGTCACGCTCCTGGACGAAGCGGACGCCGAACAACCGCCGCCGCAGCCTGACGGTCACCCGAGCGCGAAGGCGGCCGCGCTCTTGGCCCTTGCCGCGGGTGTGGTCTTCGCCTGGTGGCGACGCCGGGGTAGATAAGCCGGGGGACCCGTGGCCAGCCGCGAGGCTCGCTACCTCGCGCGCTCGTTTCTCTGGGCCGTCTCGCCGGACCAGAGCTCGAAGCCCACCGCGATCCACGCTATACCGTTCGGTATCGCCAGCAGGGCCTGTGCGTTCTGGTCGTTGAACCCGAGCATCGCCAGGGAGCCCACGACGAGCAGCGCCGCGGCCCAACGCGGCAGCACCCCCGCCAGCAGGACCGCCACCCCCAGGAGCACGAACCCGACCACCAGGGCGAGTACGCCGGGGATGACGAAGTAGGGCATGAGCGGGTAGTCGCCGCCGTAAAGGACGCCCTGCACGACGCCCCCGATCACCGGCAGCGCCGCCCCGACCGCCGCGACGACCGCGCCGGTCTTGCCCAGCGCGCCCAGGCGTCCGGCGTTGCGCGCCCGGATCACCAGCCCCGCCATCCCCACCACGACGAGCAACAACGCGAGCACCAGCAAGGCGCCGGCCGCCCCGGTCTCCCTCATGGGCCTGGCGGCGCACTCGTCCCCTATGCACCCTCGCGGCAAGGAGGTGATCACGACCGCCGATAGCACGAACAGCGCACCCCCGAGCATCCCTGCCACACCTGCCCACCGCACGGTACTGGTAGACAACCCGTTCTCCTTCGTGCTCGCGATCGTCCCTCCAGCCTAATGGTGCCTTCCGGCAAGGCCCGGCGCACCCCCCATCCGCGTGATTCAAGCCTGTCAGAGCTTATCGGCACGGAGGCCATACATGAGGGGCAAGGCGGGAACGCCCTCGGGGGGGACCATCCGTCTCCCCGACAGCTCGCGCATGCCGGGGAACTGGCGCTCCCCGTTGGCGTAGGGATACTCCTCCAGGGCGACGATCCTCAAGCCCGCCCCGGCGAGGGCGGTGACGACCTCGCCGAGACCCCAGCGGAAGAGGTGACAGCGGTGAGGGTTCTCGAAGTCTCGTCTCCCCTCGACGAACCCGGCCGGCGTGAGGCCGCCACCTGACCCGGCGACGTAGTCGCCTACGCCCTCTTCGAGAAGCAGCCGCTCGCCGCCCGAGGGGTAGGCGCTGGCGTGGACCCAGTTCTCGTCGAACATATCCGCCGCCGGGTGGAAGTCCACGAGCACGAAGCGTCCGCCGCTCCTCAGGACGGCGGCGATGCCGTGCGCCCAGGCTTCGAGGTCCGAAAGCCAGCAGACTATCCCGTATGACGAGAAGACGACGTCGAAGCGCCGTCCTGCGCCCGCCGCCTCTTCGAGCCAGTCGTAAAGGTCGGCGCGCTCGAAGCGAGCGGGGATACCGGTCTGCTTCGAGAGGCTGCGGGCGTGAAGGACAGCCTCGTCGCCGATGTCCACGCCTGTAACCGCGGCCCCGCGCTGGACGAGGCTCAGGGAGTCTCCGCCCGAGTTGCACTGCAGGTGCGCTAGCCTCGCCCCTTCGAGCGGGCCGAGAAGCTTCAGCTCCTCGGGGAAGAGGGTGCTCCCGCCCGAGCGCAGGAACCCGGCGAGATCCCCGCGGTGGCTCTCGTGGGCGCACGCCACAGCGTTCCACGATAGCCGGTTCTGTTCGCGGAGATCCCTGCCCTTCACGGCCCGATTCTAACCCGCTCGCTCAAGACGGCTCCCCCACCGCGACCTCGCGTATCACGCCCAGGAATCCCTCAGCGGTGTCCTCCCAGCGGGGTAGCTCCCTGGCGCGGCGGCGGGCGGCGGCGGACATCCGGTCCCGCAGGCTGGCGTCTCGCAGGAGGAGATCCAGGGCCCCCGAGAGCGCTTCGACGTCCTTCGGCGGCACCAGTATGGCGGCATCCTCTCCGACCAGCTCGGGGACGGGTCCCACGTCGCAGGCGATGACCGGCAGCCCGTGGGTGAGCGCCTCGGCGTAGACGACGCCGTACCCCTCGTAGCGCGAGGGCAGCACGAAGAGGTCGGCGGCCGAGTAGGCGGCCCCGAGCTCCGCGTCGTCCACGGGCCCGCTCACGGTTATGGCCGAGCCGGCTATGGCGGCGCGCACGGAGGCGGCGTAGCCTGGGTCGACGTCCGTCTCGCCGACGAGCTCGAGCGCCGCGCCCGGACGCTCGCGCAGCGTCCACGCGCGTACCAGGTCCAGGATGCCCTTGCGCGTTATCCACTGCGCCACGCAGAGGGCACGCACCGTCTGGTCGGTCCCCTCGGCTCTATTCTCCTTCGGGAGGCGGTCGAAGCCGGGCTGGACGACGCGGATACGGCCTGCGGGGACGCCGCGATCCCGGAGTATGGATTCCCCGTGAGCGCTCACGGCGATGAGGCGGTCGGAGCGCAGCAGCGGCTCTTCGTACCCCCGCTCCTTGCCAGCCTCAACTTGCGACGCCGCCACGCTCGGCAGCTCGTGCACCATCGCGACGACCGGCCTCACTGTACGCCAGCGGTCGAGGTGCGGCGAGCAGACGACCCTGGCGAGGGCGTCCACCACAACGACGTCGAACGCACTGTAGTCGAACCTCGACCCCAGTCGGCTCACCGCCTCTTTCTGCTCCTCCGGCGACGCCCCGCAAGGGTTTATCTCCTCCACCTCCACGCCCCTCTCCCGCAGCGCGGAGAGGACCCTGGCGTTGTAGAGGTAGCCGCCGGTCAGGCGGTCGGTGTCCCCCACCGTTACGAAGGCGACGCGCACGCTACCCTCAAGAAAGGGGATCGTCGCGGGCGGCGTAGACCTGCGGGGACTCCCAGACGCGCACGCAGAGCGAGTCGAGGCCACCGTCGCGCAACGACGGGGCTAGCCTCTCCCAGCAGTAGTCCGCCACCGCCTCGGCGGTCGTGTTGACCTCCTCGAGGCCCGGCACCTCGCTCAGGTCGCGGTAGTGCAGCGAGGCGGCGAGGTCGTCTACGTGCGCGCGCAGCGCGCCGATATCATAGAGCGTGCCGTCTTCGGAGAGCCGCCTGCCGCGTACGATCACCTCCAGCCTGTAGGTGTGCCCGTGCGTGCGGGTGGCCGGCCCGAAATCTCCGACGAGCCGGTGCGCCGCCTCGAACTGGGATGCGACGTAGACCTCGTACACTACTCACCCCCGTCGTAGGTCAGGACAACCTGGACCGTCTCGCCGGGTTCCTCGTCCACGAGCCGGTACGCCCGTGGAGCTTCTTCGAAAGAGATATGGTGCGAGACGAGCCCCACGAGATGTAGCCTGGGGATAAGGCCGAGGGCGGCTTCGGTCCTCCGCGCGCGGTCCCAGCGCGCGCCGAGCTCAGGCGCTATCCGGCCGACCTGCGAGGAGCGCACCCTCACCCTCCCCCTGTGAAAGTGCCCCCCCAGAGAGAGGGTAACAGGCTTCGTCCCGTACCAGGAGGTTACGACGACCGTACCCTCGGCGGCGACGGCGTCCACGGCGGCCTGCAGCGCAGCCCCCGAGGAGCTCGCCTCGACCGCCACGTCGGCGCCACGCCCGCCGGTCGCCTCCAGGACCCTTTCGCGCAGGTCCTCGCCGGGCTCGAAGGCCGCGTCCGCGCCGACCTCGAGCGCGAGCGTTCGCCGCCTCTTTACGGGCTCTACGGCGAGCACCCGGTGCGCCCCGGCGCGCTTGAGGAGCTGGGTGATAAGGAGGCCGACGACGCCCTGGCCGAAGACGAGAGCCGTCTCGCCGAGGCGCAGCGGGGTGTCGTGGACGACGTTCAGGGCGGTCTCCAGATTGGCGAAGAAGACGCCGGTCAAGGG
>DATACV010000452.1:0-5150 GCA_036258875.1 Rubrobacteraceae bacterium | reverse complement strand
GCGTCTCTACGTAAACAGGTCTATGAGCTGCAGGTTCTCGAACTCGGTGGCCAGCGTGGGGGAGAGCTGGGCCCTGTCCTGCGTCTCGCCCAGGGTGCTCGCCACCTCGAGGAACGCGGCGACGGGTCCGCTCGTTGGCGCGTCCCTCCGTTTCAGGGCGACGATAGAGCGCGTCATCCCGGGGTTCTCTCTGATGGAGATCAGGGCCAGATTCCCCGCCGAGACGCTCCGCACGATCGCCGTCCGCGGCAGGAAAGCGACCCCGAGCCGGTGCTCGACCATCCGCTTGGCCGCCTCGATATTGTCCACCTCGAGGGTCTTGAGCTCCCCGAGGCCCGCGTTCCTGAAGAGCGCCATCGTCTGTTCGTAGTAGCTTGAGCTGTTGTCGAAGAGGATGAGCTGCTCGCCCCCGATCTCCGCCAGGTCCGCCTCCCCCTTCGCCGTGAATCGGTGCCCCGGGTCCACTACCAGGACCATCTCGTCCTCGTAGAGCCGCAAGCTCTCGACCTCCGGATGCCTCATCGCCCGCGTGAGCCCGAGCTGTACCTCCTCCCTCAACACCATCTCCAGGATGTCCTCCGAGTGCCCAGTGCGCACGGAGACGGAGACCCGCGGATACGCCGCAGTGAACCTCTCCAGCAACCCTGGAAGCGCGTAGGTCCCCACCCCCGGCGAAGCCCCGAGCACGAGCCGCCCGCCCGTGGCTCCCCGCAACTCCTCCAGCCGCCGCCTGCCCTCCTCGAAGCTTCCCACGCACCGCTCGGCGTACGGCAGAAACTCCTTCCCGGCCTCCGTGAGCCGCATCCCCCGGCTAGTCCTCACGAAAAGCTGGTCCCCGACCTCCTCCTCCAGGGCCTTCAACCGCGCCGTCAACGTCGGCTGCGTCAGGAACATCTCCTCAGCAGCCCGGCTCAGGTTCCCCAGCCGCGCCACAGCCAGGAAACACTCGATCTGTCTGTAAAGCACACCGTCTCCCTCCGGTCGCTCTGAGGTCTTCAGGATCTGGGCGCTTAGGTATTAGGCTCTTCCGTTTTGGGATATTGGCGGCTGGTCGAGGACCACAACCCGTCGCCCCAATACCTCAAAACCTGGAACCTCAAAGCCTAAAGCCTCCACCATAATTTTCTCCTATATCTACGATACACGCAAACAATTGGACTGATGACTACAAAGGAGGGTATCTTGGCGGCACGTCGTTGGAGAGGAGGCTTCTATGATACCTGTACAGTACAGAGACCCGGAGACCGAGGAGATCCTGGAGCGTCGTCACGAGGAAGCCGTGCCCGCCATTGGGACGCGGGTGCAGATCGGCTTCGGGCAGTATCAGGTGCTCTTCCGCTGGCGGTGTGTCCCGACCTGTTGCATCGTCTACGTGCGGCGGGCTCCGAGGGAGGTCCCGGCGGCGGCCTCCGCCGCCTAGTGCCGCTCTCTTCGGCTCTCCGAGCGCACGATGCGGCGGCTTGCTAGAGTGTTTCAGCTCTAGTTTTACGTCGCAGAGAGCGGGAGAGAGGAGAGTCATGTCCGACACGCGCACGTTTGCCGAAGGGGTGGAGATCAATGCCCCCATCCCGGACGAGTTCGCGCAGATCCTGACGCCTGAGGCGGTCGCCTTCGTGGCGAAGTTGAGCCGGGAGTTCGGCGGGCGGGTCGACGAGATCCTGGAGAAGAGAAAAGAGTTCCAGCAGCGGATCGACGCCGGCGAGAACCCTGACTTTCTGTCCGAGACGCGGGACATCAGGGAGGGCGAATGGAGGGTAGCGCCCGTGCCGGACGACCTCCAGGACAGGCGGGTGGAGATCACGGGCCCGCCGGACCGGAAGATGCTGATCAACGCTCTCAATTCCGGCGCGAGCACCTACATGACGGACTTCGAGGACGCGAACTGCCCGACGTGGCGCAACATGCTCGAGAGCCAGCTCAACTTGCGCGACGCGGTGAACCGCACGATCTCCTTCGACGATCCCGACACGGGCAAGCACTACGAGGTGGGCGACAACCCGGCGGTCATTATCGCCCGCCCGCGCGGCTGGCACCTCCCCGAGAAGCACATGACGGTGGACGGACGCCAGGTCCCGGGCGCCCTCTTCGACTTCGGCCTGTACTTCTTCCACAACGCCCAGAACCTCGTCGACCAGGGTTCGGGGCCGTACTTCTACCTGCCCAAGATGGAGCATCACCCGGAGGCGAGGCTCTGGAACGACGTGTTCAACCTGGCGCAGGACGAGCTCGGGATACCGCGGGGCACCATAAAGGCGACGGTCCTCCTGGAGACGTTCCCGGCGGCGTTCGAGATGGACGAGATCCTCTACGAGCTCAGGGACCACTCGGCGGGTCTCAACGCGGGGCGCTGGGACTACATCTTTTCCTACATAAAGACCTTCCGCAACAGGGAGGGGTTCGTCCTCCCCGACAGGTCCAAGGTCACCATGACCGTTCCCTTCATGCGAGCCTACACGCAGCTCCTGATCAAGACCTGCCACAGGCGGGGAGCCCACGCCATCGGCGGGATGGCGGCCCAGATCCCGATCAAGGACGACCCTGAGGCGAACGAGCAGGCCTTCGCGAAGGTCAGGGAGGACAAGGAGCGCGAGGCTAACGACGGCAACGACGGGACTTGGGTGGCGCACCCGGGCCTGGTCCCCGTCGCCAAAGAGGTCTTCGACAGGGTCATGCCCCAGCCGAACCAGCTCGACAAGCTGCGCGAGGACGTAAACGTGACGGCCGCGGACCTCTACGAGCCATACAAGGACGAGCCGGTCACCGAGGAAGGCCTCCGCAACAACGTCAGCGTCGGCATCCAGTACCTCGGGGCGTGGCTCGCTGGCCGCGGCGCCGTCCCGGTCTTCAACCTCATGGAGGACGCCGCAACGGCCGAGATATCACGCACCCAGGTGTGGCAGTGGATCCACCACGACGAGGGCATCCTGGACGACGGCACAGAAGTCACCGAGGACCTCTTCCGCAACATCCTCTCCGAGGAGCTCGAGAAGATCCCCAACTTCGTGGACCCGGTTCGTACCAGGAACGACCGCTTCGACGAGGCAGCCCAGCTCTTCGACCGGATCTCCACCGACGACGACTTCGTCCTGTTCCTGACCCTACCCGGTTACGAGTACCTGGACTAGGAGAGAGGGAATACCTCACCACCCCGACATCCCGACCGGCGACGCAGCCCACGGGCCGCCGGTCGTCTCGTCTCGCGCCGGGCCGCGCGCGCACCATTTGACTCGACCGGAGAAGTTGTACACAATGGTGCTATGCAAACTACACGTATATTTGTTGGACACATAAGTGGCTAGCAAACTACGGTAGGAGAGGAGAGGCGATGTTCAACGGGAACGGTACCGTTGCGGAGATAGCCCGGGAGTGGGAGGGCGAGCGCTGGGAGGGCATCCAGCGTCCGTATTCGGCTGAAGACGTTGCGCGATTGCGGGGGTCTATCAGGGTCGAGCACACGCTTGCGCGGCTGGGCGCGCAGCGGTTGTGGGAGTTGATGCGCACCAGGGACTACGTGCGGTCCCTTGGAGCCTTGACGGGCAACCAGGCTGTGCAGCAGGTCAAGGCTGGGCTCGAGGCGATCTATCTCTCCGGCTGGCAGGTGGCTGCCGACGCCAACCTGGCTGGGCAGATGTACCCCGACCAGAGCCTGTATCCGGCCAACAGCGGGCCGCAGCTCGTCAAGACCATCAACCAGGCGTTGCAGAGGGCTGACCAGATCCACCACGCCGAGGGCCGCAACGGGATCCACTGGTTCGCGCCGATAGTCGCCGACTGCGAGGCCGGTTTCGGGGGTGCGCTGAACGTCTTCGAGATCACCAAGGCGATGATCGAGGCCGGTGCCGCGGGCGTCCACTTCGAGGACCAGCTCTCCTCTGAGAAGAAGTGCGGCCACATGGGCGGCAAGGTCCTCTTGCCGACGGCCCAGGGGATAAGGAACCTCGTCTCCGCGCGGCTGGCGGCGGACGTGATGGGTGTGCCGACGGTCATCATCGCCCGCACCGACGCGGACGCGGCGAAGCTCATAACCTCAGACGTGGACCCGGCCGATGCGCCGTTCCTCACCGGCGAGAGGTCCGCCGAGGGCTTCTACCGCATCAGGCCCGGCCTGGAGTACGCGATAGCCCGCGGTCTGGCGTACGCGCCGTACGCCGACGTGGTGTGGTGCGAGACCTCCGAGCCCAACATCGAGGAGGCGAGGGAGTTCGCCGAGGCGATCCACGAGCGGTTCCCTGGCAAGCTGCTCGCCTACAACTGCTCGCCGTCGTTCAACTGGAAGGCCAAGCTCGGGGACGAGGACATCGCCACCTTCCAGGATCAGCTCGGCGCGATGGGCTACAAGTACCAGTTCGTCACCCTCGCCGGCTTCCACTCACTCAACTACTCGATGTTCGACCTGGCCCGCGACTACGGGGAGCGGGGCATGGCCGCCTACACCGAGCTGCAGGAGGCCGAGTTTGCCGCCGAGAAGTACGGCTACACCGCGACCAAGCACCAGCGCGAGGTCGGGGCCGGCTACTTCGACGATGTGGCCCAGGTCGTCGCCGGCGGGACCGCCTCCACGACGGCTCTCGACGGCTCCACCGAGGAGGAGCAGTTCGTCAATTAGGCTTCAGGCGTCAGGTTTCAGGGGGGCCGGTCGTGCGGCCCCCTTCCTGTAGGCTCGGAAAGGGGTGGCGGATGAAGGAGAGCGACGTACGCGGGGTCGGCGAGGAGAAGGGGCGTCCGCTTTCCGGCGCATCGCCCGTCTCCGGGCAGGGAGACGCCCGGAACGCTCCCGAGGCGCCGAAGCGCGCGGTTGACGACGAATGGCTGGATTTCGCCGCCGAGGACCCGGCCTTCTTCATCAAGCCTTCAGATACCGTGTAGGCGGTTTGGTCTGGAAGGTCAAGGAAGGACGGTCAGGTACACGTTGGGCGCTCGCGTATCAGGACGCGCGCTCGAACCGCAGGTAGCCTATTCCCCGCAGGTCGAGGAAGTAGCCGCGGGGGTTCTGCGCGACGCGTATGAGGGCGTTGTCGCAAGAGGCGCAGCGGACGACCGCACCGATCTCGGTCACGTACGCCATCGCCTCGCCGACGTGCGCGACGGTGCCGCACGCGCCGCAGGCGACCTCGGCCGTCGTGATCTCCAGGGCGAAGATTTCTCCCAGG
>DATACV010000451.1:0-16882 GCA_036258875.1 Rubrobacteraceae bacterium | reverse complement strand
CGGCCCCGGCGGCGACACCGTAAGCGCCGCCGAGGGGGCAAGAGACCTTATCGACTGCGGCCGCGGCCGGCGGGACAGGGTCACGTTCGACGCGGGCCTCGACAGGATCAAGGACTGCGAGATAAAGGAAGCCCAGCCTCTCTCCCCGGAGACGCCCGAAGAACCCCAAGGGGACACCCCGTAGAGCCGACCACCTCAAGCTAGACGGCCAGCTTGAATAGTATACCGTCCAGCCGGTATACTAGTTTTCGTGCAAGGAGCCAGGGGATCGACTTCGACGCGTGAGGCGGTTTTGCGGGCCGCCGAGCGGGTTGTGGCCGAGGAGGGGGTCTCCAGGATGACGCTTGAGGCCGTGGCGCGCGAGGCTGGGGTGAGCAAGGGAGGTTTGCTCTACCACTTCCCGAGCAAGGAGGCTTTGATCGGGGGCATGGTCAGGCGCCTCATCGAGGGCTTCGGGGAGGCGCTCGGGCGGGAGCTGAGGAGGGAGAAGGGGGGCTCGGGCGGGCGCTGGTCGCGCGCGTACGCGAGGGCGAGCTTCGCCGAGGATCGCTGGTACCTGCGGGTCGGAGCCGGGCTCCTGGCCGCGGTCGCGGAGGACCCAGGGTTGCTCGACCCCTTGCGGAAGGGGTACGAAGACGGGCAGCGGTGGGCCGAGCGCGACGGGATAGACCCGGCCGTCGCGACCCTCGTCCGTCTGGCGGCCGACGGCCTCTTCTTCGCCGAGTTGTTCGGCTTCGCGCCACCCGGAGGAGCGCTGCGCGGGCGGGTCCTCGAGGCTTTGCTCTCCCTTACGGAGGGGCCCCGGGGATGAACGCCGGTTCCATGCTGGTACTGCTACTCGCCATCGTGAGCGAGGTCGTGGGAACGGTGGCCCTGAAGGCATCCGAGGGGTTCGCCCGGCTCGGGCCTACCTTGCTCGTCGTGGTCGGTTACGGCCTGACGTTCTATTTTCTTGGGCTCGCCCTCAAGCAGATACCGCTCGGCGTCGCCTACGCCATCTGGTCCGGCCTCGGCACCGCCGGCGCCGTGCTCGCCGGGGTGCTGCTCTGGCGCGAGTCGCTCAACCTCGCCGGCGTTGTCGGGATCGCCTTGATCGTTGTAGGCGTCTTGATCCTCAACCTCTTCCCCGGCGGCTCCACGCACTGAGTCCGGCGCGAGCCTCTCCAGATCGCAAGAGCTCGCCCCCGGAAAATTCCCCGGGGGCGAACGTCTGAGTTCGAGGCGTCGGTCTTCTAGGCGTTAGTCGCGGCCTGGTAGCGGCGGTTGGCCTCGTCCCAGTTCACCACGTTCCACCACGCCTCTATGTACTCGGGTCGGCGGTTCTGGTACTTGAGGTAGTAGGCGTGCTCCCACACGTCCAAGCCTATCACCGGCGTCTTGCCCTCCATGAGGGGGCTGTCCTGGTTGGGGGTGGTCTCGATCGAGAGGTAGCCGTCGGGGGAGGCTATAAGCCAGGCCCAACCGCTGCCGAACAGGGCGCCCGGCGCGGCGGCCGCCCCGAACTGCTCCTTGAAGTCTTCGAAGGAGCCGAAGTCGCGGTCGATGGCCTCCCTCAGCTCGCCCGTGGGCTCGCCGCCCCCCTGCCCGGAAGGCCCCATTATCTGCCAGAACATCGAGTGGTTGGAGTGCCCCCCGCCGTTGTTGCGCACGGCGGTGCGGATGTCCTCGGGTACCTGGTCTATGTTGGCGAGGAGTTGCTCGAGGTCGCCGGGGTCGGCCTCGGGGTGCTTCTGGAGGGCGTTGTTCAGGTTCGTCACGTAGGTGTTGTGGTGCTTCTCGTGATGTAGGTGCATGGTCTGCTCGTCTATGTGCGGTTCGAGCGCGTCGTAAGCGTAGGGTAGCTGCGGCAGTTCGTAAGCCACTTCTGGTCTCCTCTCCTTGCTTTGCGCTACCCGCATACCTTACCCCGAAGACCTCGATCTTTAACGTTAGGCGGCACATCGTCACCCTGGTGAGCGAGAGCGGCGGTGGCTGTAGAATGTGCGGGTGGAGATTTCGCCTTCGGAGGTTCATCGCGGCAGCCCCCTGGAGCGCCGGAGCCCTGAGGAGTTGCGGCGCCTGCTGGACCGGGCGGTCGCGGCCAGCTCCAACGGCATCGTCATAACGGATCCCAGGTTGCCTGACAACCCCATCGTCTACGTGAACCCCGCCTTCGAGAAGACGACCGGCTACTCGATGGGGGAGGTCCTGGGGCGCAACTGCCGCTTCTTGCAGGGAGAAGACCGCGACCAGCCAGGGATCGATGAGCTCAGGGCCTGCATCCAGGAGGGGCAGGAGTGCAGGGTGGTCTTGAGGAACTACCGCAAAGACGGCGCTCGCTTCTGGAATGAGCTCTACGTCTCGCCGGTCCACGACCACGAGGGGAACATCACCAACTTCGTCGGGGTGCAGAACGACGTAACCGAGAGCAAGCGTACCGAAGAGGTGCTCAAGGGGAGCGAGGACCGGCTGCGCCTGGCGGTCGAGTCCACGGGGCTGGGGACGTGGGACTTCAATCCCATCACGGAGGAGTTGAACTGGGACGAGCGGTGCAAGGAGGTCTTCGGGCTGCCACCCGACGCCGAGGTGGACTACGAGGTGTTCCTGGCGGGCCTGCACCCCGACGACAGGGAGAGGACGGATAGGCTGGTCAGGGAGGCCCTCGACCCCGAGGGCGACGGCGAGTTTAACGTGGAGTACAGGACAGTGGGGCTCGAGGACGGCGTCGAGCGCTGGGTGGCGGCGAGGGGACAGGCGTTCTTCGACGAGAGGGGGAGGGCCCACCGGTTTATCGGGACGGTACTGGACATCACCGAGCGCAAGCGGGCCGACGAGGAGCGCGACCTGCTGCTCGCGAGGGAGCAACTCGCGCGCGTCGAGGCCGTCAGGGCGAGGCGCCGGCTCGCCCTGCTCGCCGCGGCGGGCACCACCCTCTCCGCCTCGCTCGACCACGAGGCGACGCTCGAAGGCATCGCGCACCTCGTCGTCCCGGAGCTCGCGGACTGGTGCCTTGTCGACGTCCTCGAGGAAGACGGCTCCGTCAAGCAGCTCGCCGCCGCCCACGCGGACCCGACAAAAGAGGCCCTTCTGCGCGAGCTCCTGAGACACCGGCGTTTCGGCGAGGAGGCGCCGGGGACGGTGGCGCGCGTGCTGCGCACTGGCAGACCCGTCCTCGTCTCCGAAGTCTCCAACGCTCTGCTCGGCGAGAGGGCCACGGGGGAGGAGCACCTCGCGGTGCTAAAGCGGCTGGAGGTGTGCTCCTTCATGAGCGTGCCGCTGCTGGCGCGTGGGAGGACGCTCGGCGCCGTGACCCTTGTATCCTCGGACCCCGAGCGGCTCTACGACGAGGAGGACCTCTCGCTTGCGCAGGGCCTCGCCTACCGCTGCGCCCTGGCCGTCGACAACGCCCGCCTCTACAGCGAGCGGAGCCACATCGCCAGCACCCTGCAGCGCAGCCTGCTCCCCCGCCTCCCCGAGGCGCCGGGGGTCGAGGTCGGGGTCGAGTACCTGCCCATGGGCGAGGAGAACGAGGTAGGCGGGGACTTCTACGACCTGATCGAGACCGAAGAAGGACGCCGGCTCGCCGTGATCGGGGACGTCTGCGGCAAGGGCGCAGCAGCAGCCGCGGTGACGGCCCTCACCCGTTACACGATCCGGGCCGTCGCCATGCGCCAGGACGAGCCCGCGGCCGTGCTCAGGGCCCTCAACGAGGCGATGCTCCGGCAGCTCGGCGACGACCAGTTCTGCACGGTGGCCTGCGCCCGCCTGAGCGCTGTGCCCGGCGGTCTCGAGCTGGGGGTGGCGCGCGGCGGCCACCCGCCCCCCCTCGTGGTGCGCGCCGACGGCACGGTAGAGGCGATGATGCCCCACGGGAGGGCCTTAGGTGTCTTCCTCGACCCCAGGCTCACCGTCCAGGACATCCGCCTCGGTCCCGGAGACGCCGCCGTCTTCTACACCGACGGGATCACCGAGGCGCGGGGGCCGGACGGGTCCTTTTTCGGGGAGGAGAGGCTGCACTCCCTGCTCCGCTCCTGCGCCGGTCTCGACGCCCAGGCCATAGCCGAGAGGCTGAAGAACGTCACCCTCGAGTACAGCGAGGGGAACCCGCGCGACGACCTCGCCGTGCTCGTCTTGCGAGTACCCGAGTAGGTTTCGGGTCTTCGCTCCGCGGTCTCCGTCACCGCGGAGCTATCACACGACCCGGTGGGCAAGGTCCCGCTGCAGTAAGAGCGGCGCCACAACAGGCACTTACCTGAAGCCTGAAGCTTGAAGCCTGATGCCTCTAAGAACAATGAGGGCGATGGCGGCGAGCCCGGCGGCGGCGAGCTGGAGCAGCCAGATGACGTCGGGCAGTTCGGCCTGAAGGAGCGCGCCGGCGACTATGGGGCTCAGGCCGTAGGCCGCCCCGAAGCAGGCGCCGAAGAGGGCCAGGTAGGTGCCGCGCAGCCTCGCGGGGGCGAGGTCGGCGGCCAGGGCCGCCCCGGCGACCTCCAGGATCATCTCCGCCAGCGTGAAGAAGAGGGCGAAGGCGACGAGGATGCCCAGGAATGACTCCGTGAGCAGCAGCGTGGCGGAGGAGGCCGCGAAGAGGGCGGCGCCGGCGAGGAGGGCCCAGACCTTCGAGGTGCGGTCTATGGCGTGGGAGACCGGGAGCTGGAGGAGGATGACCATGAGCCCGTTGGCCCCCAGGAACAGCCCGATCCTGCCGTCAGGGACCCCGAGGAAGTTCTTGGCGTAGATCGGGAGCGCCTGCCAGTCCTGCGTAAAGACGTAGTAGAGCAGGATCCCCGCCGCGAGCAGGGCCAGAAACGGGCGGTCCGCGAGCGCGGCTCGCAGCCCCGCGGCGCCGACCCGGGGCGCCCGCCCCGCGAGGGTGGGGAGCGACTCCTCGAGGACGCGCGCGAGCACGACGGCCACCAGCGCCATAAGGGCGGAGGCGCCGAGAAAGAGCGTTCGGTAGACCTCCTCCGAGCCGGCGGAGGCCGCGGTGAGCCCGGCCGTCATCGGGCCCAGGGCCCAGCCGACGTTGCCCCCCACGCGCACGAGGCCGTAGGCCCTGGCCCTGAGCCCCGGCTCCGTCACGTCCGCGACCATCGCGTTGCGGGCGGCGTCGAAGGTGGTGTTGCCCGCGAGCCCAGCCGCGACCGAGACCGCGAGGTAGCCCGCGAAGCCCTCGACGAAGGCGAACGCGAAGAAGGCAGCCGCGCTCCCCGCGAGCGCCGTGAGCATCACCGGCTTGCGACCGTAGCGATCGGAGAGGGGACCCGAGACGAGACCCGAGGCCACGCTCGCGACCGCCAGAGAGGCCAGCCCCACCCCGACTAGCGAGAGCGGGATGCCGACGACGTTGTGGAAGTGGATCGTAGAGAACGGGAAGTACATGCCCTGCCCGAAGCGGAAGGCGAGCATCGCCACGAGCAGCAGCCACACCCGGCGGTCGAAATATCCGAACCTCTTGAGCACCGGAAGATCATACCCGGAATCCCGGCCGGGAAGCTGTAAGATACCGTCGTGGCCGTATCCGAGGAACTCCCAAGCTCGCTGACGGACCTCGCCCCGGCGTTCCGGGAGAGGCGCCTCTCCCCGGTCGAGGTCGTGGAGGCGCTCCTGGGACGCATCGAAGCCCGGGATGGGGTCCTGAACGCCTTTATCACCGTGACGGGGGAGCAGGCGCTTCGAGAGGCCGGGCGGGCGGAGGAGGAGATCCTCGCCGGGCGGTACAAAGGACCGCTGCACGGGGTCCCCGTCGGGCTCAAGGATCTCATCTACACGCAGGGCGTCCGCACCACCATGGGCTCCGCCTTCTTCGAGGACTTCGTCCCGGATCATGACGCCGCCGTCGCCACGAAGCTCCGGGAGGCGGGGGCTGTGATGCTCGGCAAGACCAACACCCACGAGTTCGCCTACGGCCCAACCGGCGACCGCTCGCGCTTCGGGCCTACCAGCAACCCGCTCGACGCGAACAGGATCTCCGGCGGCTCAAGCAGCGGCTCCGCGGCGGCTGTTGCCGCAAACCTCCTCTACGCCTCTCTGGGCTCCGACACGGGGGGCTCTGTACGCATCCCGGCCGCCCTCTGCGGCGTCGTCGGTATGAAGCCGACGTTCGGGCTCGTGAGCAAGCGCGGCGTCTTCCCGCTCTCCTGGACCCTCGACCACGTCGGCCCCCTCACCCGGACCGTCGAGGACAACGCGCTCGTCCTCACCGCACTCGCGGGCCACGATCCGAAGGACCCGTACTCCGTGGACGTTCCCCTGGAGGACTTCGCCCGGGACCTGCGTCGTGGGGTCCGGGGGGGCGTGATCGGGGTCCCCAAAGACTTCTACTTCGAGCACGTCGAGGGCGAGGTCGAGGAGCGGGTGAGGGAGGCCATCGAGGCCTTCCTCTCTTTGGGAGCGCAGGTGAGGGAGGTCGAGATCCCGCACCTCTGGGAGACGCTCAGGGCGCAGCGGCTCACGCTGGCCGCCGACGCGTACGCGGTACACGAGGAGCGTCTGAGGAGCGAGCCGGAGAGGTTCGACGCGGAGGTGCGCGAGCGCCTCATTGAGGGCGAGAGGCACAGGGCCCACCGCTACGCGAGCGCCCAGCAGAGAAAGCTCCTGGCGAAGGACGAGTTCGGGCGGGCGCTCGAGGGGGCGGACGTCCTCCTCACCCCGACCGTGCCGATAGCCGCGACGCTCATAGACCAGAGGGAGGTAGACATCGGGGGCTACGAGGAGGCCGTGCGCTCGGCGGTTACCCGGCTCACGGGCCCGACGAACCTGACCGGCTTCCCGAGCCTCTCGGTTCCCTGCGGCTCTACAGCCTCAGGCCTGCCGGTCGGCGTGCAGCTTATCGGGCGTCCGTTCGAGGAGGCGACGCTCTACCGCTTCGGGCACGCCTACGCGATGGCGGCGGACCCCGGAGTACGTCCCGCGGTGTAGCACACGAGCCTCGCCGTTGCCTCCCCGCCAGGCCTCTGTCCCGGGATCGGCCACGCGACGATCGCGCCGTGGTCGCCGGTCAAGGCGCCCCCGGAGTACCAGAGCGCTGCGCGGGGCATCATACGTCTATTGGTCTGAGTCGGAGGGAGAGCTGCATGAAGCTTGCGGTCTTGACAGCCGGGGGCGTGGCCCCGGGCATGAACGCGGCGGTGCGCGCCGTGGCGCAGAAGGCCTTCTCGCTGGGCTGGGAGGTCGTCGGGGTCGAAGACGGCTTCGGCGGGATCCTGGAGGAGAGTTTCGTGCCCATAGACAGGAGCAGGCTCGGCGGGCTCATGCACAGGGGCGGCACCTTCCTCACGAGCGGGCGCTCCAAGGAGGTGAGAGAGCAAGAGGGCCAGGAGCGCGCGGCGCGGAAGCTCGAAGAGGCCGGGATAGACGGCCTGGTCGTCATAGGAGGCGGGGGGAGCCTCACCAGCGCGAAGGCGCTCGGCGAGGCCGGGGTCGACGCGGTCGGGATCCCGGCCACCATAGACAACGACGTCCCCGGCACCGAGCTCTCTTTAGGCGTGGACACGGCCGTGGACACGGCGGTCAGGGCGATAGACCAGATCCGAGGCACCGCCATCTCCCACAACCGGGCGCACATAGTCGAGGTGATGGGCCGCGACTCGGGCTACCTGGCGCTCATGAGCGCGATCGCCGGCGGCGCCGAGGTCGCCCTCATCCCGGAGTTCGAGACGGAGCCCGAGGAGATCCTGCGTTTCCTCGAAGAAGCCTACGAGCAGGGCAAGTCGCACTTTGTGATCGTGGCCGCGGAAGGCGCCGAGCTCTCCGCCGAAGACCTGCAGGGGTACATAAACGAGGCCGAGGGGACCTACGAGGCCGACCTCACCTCCGTCGGGCACATCCAGGCCGGCGGCGACCCCACCTCCACTGACCGCATCCTCGCCGCCCGCCTCGGCTCGGCCGCGGTCGAGGCGCTCGCCGAAGGCGAGCCCGGCACGATGGTCGGGGTGAGGGGCGAGGAGACCATACGTCTTCCCCTCGACGAGGTAGTCGGAAGGGAGCGGCCTCTCGACCCCGAGATGTACGAGCTGGCCAGGGTGCTCGCCGAGATAGAGGGGTGAACGGGCCGCCTACCCGGGTGCCTCGAACTCGAAAGTCCAGGGGCCGCGGATCGTTTTCGGCTTCACGGAGGTCTGCTCGGGGTCAGTCGGCTCCCGGGGAAGCCCCTCGAGCTTCGGGACCGTCACCGACGTGCGGCCCTCCACCGCGTCCCCCATCGTGAGCGACCAGCAACCGTCCGTGAGTCTCCGGTTCGCGTTTAGCGACCCCTCGCGAGCGTATCCCCGGTCCCAATCCCGCGCCATGTCCTCTTTCAACAACGGGGGCAACCACATGTGATCGTCGTCCGGGGGCTCGTAGCAGACGACCGCCTGGGGCAAGACTGGGGAGTCGACTACCCGTTCCAGCGTCATCGCGACCCCCCCGGCCTCGACCTCCTGGCCTACCTCGTAGGTGGGGGCCGGTAGTACGGGTACCTCGAAGACGAAGGCGAACGGCCCCGGCTCCGGCTTCCCGGATACCTTGGCGCCGACACGAGGTGCCTCCTGTAGGGGAACCTCGAGTCGGAAGCGGTGCCCGCGGCCTGGTTCTATGCCCTCGGGGACGTCGAAGACCGCTTCCGCCGCCGTAAGCTGGGGCCCCAGCCCCGTTCCGCCGCCGACCGTATCGAAGTCCTGGCCGCTTGCGTCCGTGATCTCCACGTGGGGCGGGAGCTCGGCTTCGTCGCCGCTGGTGTCGTCCCAGAGCGAGGGCTCGAAGACGACCGCGTCGGCGTTCGATCCGGATCCCTCGGACTTCCGGGCGCCGTTCGGACCCTGCATGTCGAGGTTGACCGCGACGAACCTCTCGTCGGCGTAGGCCCAATCCAGGGTGAGCCTCACCCCATCCGCGGTCTTGGTCTGGTCTACCTCCGTTCTCAAGGCTGACAGCGCCTCCTGGGGCGGCTCTCCTCCCGCGTACTCCCCGACGCCGGGTCCTCCGGGGCCGGACAACCCGTACCGCACGAGTTCGGCCACCGGGCCGGAGACCGCGTAGGCACCCGCGCCGATTATCAGCACCGAGGCGACGGCGAGCGCCCACCCGAGCAGCGTGTTGGGCACGAGTCGTGTGGTCCGGCCCCGCCGTCGGGGAGGTACCTGATCCCCGGTCGTCTGCACTCCCGGTATCGCCTCTGCGCTCACACGCTCCCTGATACCGGGCCACAGATCCACCCCGTCGGGCACACCCTGTTCCGCGCAGCCGCGCAGGACCCTCTCCAGGCGCTCCCCCTGCTCACTCACGATCGCTCCCTCCCTCCGGAGCATTCGACGCCCCGCCGAAAGATGTCGGCCGCTTCCTCGTTGCCACGTCCTGCGCCCGGGCTTCAGGGCTCAGGAGCTTCGAGAGGCGCTTACGCGCCGCGTGCAGGCGCCATTTGATCGTCCCGGTAGGCGGCGACGCGACGCCGCCGGCCATCTCGGCCTCGCTCAGGCCGAGGTAGTAGCGCTGAACTATCGCCGCCCGCTGGACGGGCGGCAGTCTCTCGAGCGCCGCCCACACCCTCCGCCGCTCCTCAGCCTCCTCGGCCAGTCCCTCCGGACTCGCTCCGTGGTCTGGGAGGCTGGCCAGCAGATCGCCGCCTTCACCCCGCTCGACCGGGACCGTTCGCTCGCGTCTGGAGGCAACCTTTATGGCGTCGTTGACGACTACCTTCGTGAACCACGGGCCGAAGGGGCGCGTCTCGTCGAACCTTCCGATCCTCTCGTAGGCCCGCACGAACGCCTCCTGGACCACGTCCTCGGCCAGAGCCCTGTCGCGCACGATCAGGTACGCGGCCCGCAGGGCGCGGGTCTGATGCATCCGCACCAGCACCTCGAGCCCGCCGACGTCGCCCTTCTTCAGGCGCTCGACCGCCCCGCGTTCCTCCACCCGCCGTCCTTCCTGGGCGTAAGAAGCCCTCACGACTTATATCCCCCGCTCGCGAAAAAGGTTTGATCTTTCGCTAAGCCTGCCCGTGTTTTGGGATACAGTTATGGACTTTGGAGACGGCGGCGACTCGCCGCGCGTCTGCGAGAGAAGCTAGCGGAGAGGTGCGATTGACGACGGAAAAAGGAACGAACGATCCGAGCAGGAGGGTGACGCGGCGGGGGTTCCTCAAGGCCGCGGGCGCCGGGGTCGCCTGGATCGCGGCGGCGGGCGCTTTAGGTTGCGGGCCGACGGAGCGCGCATCGCAGAAGACGCCCGCGGCGGCCGGCTCTTCAAAGGCGGGCGGTACCCATTCGCGGGGCCAGGACGTGCTCGCCTTCAGGTCGCGCCCGGACCTGAGCCCACCCGGCGTCGCGGTGGTTACGCCGGCGCGCGGCGACGTGGCCAGGGGCTACGTCTTCGTCGCCCCGAAGACGGGTCCCAGCTACCAAGGTCCCGTCCAGAACGGGCCGATGATCGTGGACAACGACGGGCAGGTAGTGTGGTTCGGGCCCATGCGGGGCGGCGACGTGAGGGCCATGGACTTCAAGGTGCAACGATACCGGGGCGAGCCGGTCTTGACCTGGTACGAGGGCGTCGGCACCACCTACGGCCGCGGGGAGTACGTGATCGCCGACACCTCCTACCGCGAGGTCAGCAGGGTCCGCGCGGGGAACGGTTACGTAGGCGACCACCACGAGTTCCTCATCACCCCCGAGGACACGGCGCTCCTCACCATCTACAGCCCGGTACGCTGGGACCTCTCCTCCGTCGGTGGCCCGCAAGACGGCTTCGCCCTGGACGGTATCGCCCAGGAGGTGGACATAGAGACCGGCGAGGTGCTCTTCGAGTGGCACAGCCTCGATCACGTCGGTATCGGCGAGTCTTACAGGGCCCTGCCGGAGAACCCGGAGATACCCTTCGACTACTTCCACATCAACTCTATAGAGGTGGACTCCGACGACAACCTTCTCGTCTCCTCGCGCACTACCTTCGCCGTCTACAAGATAGACCGCAACAGCGGCGAGGTAATCTGGCAGTTGGGTGGCAAGGAGAGTGACTTCGAGATGGGCCCCGGCACCTGGATGCGCTACCAGCACGATGCCAGGCGCCAGTCAGACGGCACCATCACCGTCTTCGACAACGGCGGCGTGCAGAAGGACGACAAGTCCTACGGTCTGGTCTTCGAGCTCGACGAGGACGAGATGACCGCCACCCTGGCGCGCGAGTACGGCCATCCCGACAGGCGGGTCGCGGCCGTCATGGGGAGTATGCAGGTCCTGCCCAACGGCAACGCGTTCCTGGGCTGGGGCAGCGATCCCCTCTTCTCGGAGTTCGGCGAGGGCGGCGAGTTGCTCTTCAGCGCCGGCTTCGCACCCGAGGTCGACTCCTACAGGGCCTTCCGCTTCCCCTGGAGCGGGCAGCCCGACGACGACCCAGCGGTGGCCGCAGAGCCCGGGCCCGCCGCCGACGAGGTGACGGTCTACGCCAGCTGGAACGGGGCCACGGAGATCACCACCTGGCAGGCGCTCGCCGGGCCCGCGCCCGACCGGCTCAAGCCCGTCGGGTCCGCCGCGGACCGCGACGGCTTCGAGACCGTCATCAAGGTGCGCACCACCGAGCCGTACGTCGGCGTGCAGGCCAGGGATCGCTCGGGCCGGGTACTCGGCGCCTCGGAGGCGCTCAAAGTGTAAGGCTTCAGGTTTCAGGTCCCAGGTGTCGTGGTCGGCCTGCCCCTCGCGACAACAGGGCCCTTAGATCGACTGAACCTGTCATGGCGACACGCTGGAGGAAGGGGTCAGGGAGTCCGGGCTCCCTGACCCTGATGCCTCACCCGCCGTGGCCGTTGCCGTCGCCGTTCTCCAGCGCCTCGAGGACGCTGCGCAACAGGCCGGGGGCGTGCTCGTGGCCGTTGGGGCCGACGATCCAGTTCAACCCGCTGCCACCCGGTAAGTCCGGGGCCTTGACCCTCACGCAGATGACGTAGATGTCGAGATCGGCGTCATCCCCGTAGTAGCTGGTCAGGTGGTTGACCAGGGTCCCAACCGAGTTGTTGAACAACGACAGCTCTATCGCCACACGCGCCTCCGTTCCGTTGCCTACACACTCCCGGACGACCTCGGCGTACTAGTTCTCGCGCGAGCTCCTGCCTACGCCACGCGAGGGGATCGCTACCCTCCTCCGGCCTTCTGCCGCTCCTCCTGCACCCGCTTCTCGACCTGCCGCCGTCCTTTCTCCACCTCTTTCTCGACCTCTCGCCGTCCCTCCCTGACTTGCTCTTCTACCTGCTTTTGACCCTTCTGCACCTCTTCTTCGATACGCTGGCGGCCTTTCTCCGCCTCGTTCTGCGCCCGCTTCTCCAGCTGATCCTGGACTCCTCCGCACGCTGCCGCGCCCGACAGCGAGACGAAGGCAGCGGCCAGGAACGCGGCCAGCTCTCTCTTCACATCCTCACCTTCCCGCGACGGTAACCATACCCTCAGAGCCTTCCCTCGCCGCCCGCGCCCGAAACGTCAGAGCGCCGCACGCCGAGCAGGTGCCTCTCCCGGCGAGGGTAGCCGCGCGCCCTCGCGGGTATACATGGCGCGTCGAGTGGCCGCGGACGGGAGGTTGGAAGGTGACGGAGCCGACGGACGGAGCCGGCTTCCCCGAGCTCTACGGGGTGGTGCGAGATTACGCGCGGCGGGACCGCGACCACCAGGTAACGGCGCTGAGGGTGCTCTCCGCCGCCTACCTGCCCCTGGAAGGGACCCTTCCCACGCCCGAAGCCAGGCAGGTGGTAGAGGAGATCCTCGTGCGCAACGAGTTCCTGCTGACCGATCCCGTAACCGGCCAGCTGGAGCCCGCCAGCGTCGACGCCGTGGTGAGCGTGGCCACCTCTCGCCTCGACGAGGACGACCTGCGGTGGGGGGCCGCCTGCCTCCTGGGCGTGATGGACGCCCTGAGGCGCCGGGCGCAGAGAGAGGGTTACGAGACCTACGTGCTCGACGCCGACGAGGTACTAGACGGCCTGGAGACCATATTCGCGGCGGACTTAGTGGAGGACGTGATCGAAGACGCCCTCGACGAGAGCTGAGCCGGGCCGCGCTACTGGCCAGCCTCGGGTCCCGGTTCCCCCTCTGGCTCCGCGAGATCCTCGGTGGCTCCCCCTTCCCCGAGGAGCAGGGCCACCTCGTCCTCGAGCCGTTGCACTCGCTCGTCGATGAGGTCCAGGCGCTCCCTGACCTCGTTCCTGAATTCCTCCTCCGAGCCTTCGCTGCCGCCCCCCGTGAGCCTGCTAGCCAGGCTGCCGCCCGCCAGCCCCGAGGCTGCCCCTGCGAGCCCCGAGGCGGCGGCGCCCAACCCTGAGGCGCTTCCCAACCCCGAGCCGCTCTCCCCGAGCTGTCCCCTCAGACGGTTCGCGTAGCCCTCGATGGCGTCCACGTCCAGCGCGACGCGCTGTCTCCCGGCGCTCTGCCCCCCGCGTCCCTGCGTGCGCCCCTGCGAGCGCCCCTGAACCCGCTCCCGAACGCGCCCGCGCGACCGGCCCTGAGCGCGTCCCTGAGGTCCCCTACGATTGCCCCTTCTGCCCACGTGAGCGTCTCCCATCTCGCGGATGCAACAGCACCCTGACTGTACCCAGCGGGTACCGCGCGTAACCCGAGCCCGGTGTCTATTGCCTGGCTCCTACCAGGCTACCCAGGGAGTCTCGCCGACGCGGGGCTAGACCTCGCCCCTCACCAGGCGTTCGAGGTCGCCCGAGCGGTCGAGCGCCTTGACGTCGCGAAGGCCGCCGACCGGGCGGCGGTCTACGAAGAGGTAGGGCACCGTCTCCCGGTAGTCGCTGTAGGCGAGTTGCTTGAGGGTGACGCGCGCGGCGGCGCCGTTGGTAGCGTCGACGACCTCGACGCGGTAGCCCCTGCGCGAGAGCAGGCGCCTGGCGCGCCAGCAGCGGAAGGACCCTCTCCTGATATAGAGAACCATCTCTCTCTGCTCCGTCATCACCGGCTCACCGCCTCTCGCCGCCAGGTACGAGAATGGTCGCAGGAGTGAGGGGTGCGGCGCATCACGCAATTGCGTGATTTTTGCCGTTACTTGATGTTGCTAGCGGCGGGCAACGCGCGAGGTGTACCGGCCGTTCTCTCCTGGCATCCTTCACGCAACCGGATTCCCTGGCGAGAAGGAGGAGCGTGTCGAGTTGGGTAATCGCCCGACCGGGCGGGGTGGCGGCCGTGGTTGGCGGGCTGCTGTGGGTCGTGAAGGGAGGAGGCATCCTGCTCACGGGCGTGCAGCTTCCTGCGGTGTTCGAGGCGGCCACGCTGCTCTGCGCGGTCGGGGTGCTGGGGCTCCGCGCTCGGCTCGGTGAGCGCGCCGGACCCCTGGGAAAGGCGGGTGCCCTGGTCGCCTCCGTGACCGTGGTCTCGGCCGGCGTCGCCGTCGTGGTGCCGCTCGCACCCTTTATCGCGGTGGCTGGTTTCGGGCCTTTCCTCGGGCTGGTGTTGTTGGGGAGTGATGTCCGGCGAGCCGGGATCTTCCCGCCGCCGTGGCACGCCTTGCCGCTCGCCATAGGCCTCGGCGGGCCGCTCGCGATCCTCTCGGGAGGGGTCCTGGCTCTCTTCGGCGAGAGGTTGCTGGAGGTCCCGATCGTGCTGATCGGGCTGGCCTGGACGTTGCTGGGATACGCGGTGCTGGCCGTCGATGCCACGACGGTCGGGCGGCCCGCTTGAGGCGGACCTCCCCCGGGATAACCTCCTGGGTTCTCGGGGGAGGGAGGCTTACCTCAGCCCAGGCTCGTCATGACGTGCTTTATGCGGGTGTAGTCCTCGAAGCCGTACATTGAGAGGTCCTTGCCGTAGCCCGAGTGCTTGAAGCCGCCGTGAGGCATCTCGGCGACGAGGGGGATGTGCGTGTTGATCCAGACGCACCCGAAGTCCAGGCGGCGGCTGACCCGCATCGCGCGGCCGTGGTCCCTGGTGAAGACGCTGGAAGCGAGGCCGTACTTGACCCCGTTGGCCCACCTCACGGCCTCGTCCTCGTCGGAGAACGGCTGGACGGTGATGACGGGGCCGAAGATCTCCGTCTGCGAAGCCTCGTCGTCCTGCTGGAGGCCCGAGACGACGGTGGGGGAGAAGAAGAAACCCTTCTCGCCGACGCGCTGCCCGCCGGTTACGACCTCGGCGTGGTCGGGGAGACGGCTCACCATGCCCGAGACGTGCTCGAGCTGGTTGGGGTTGTTGAGTGGGCCGTAGAGGACGTCCTCGTCTTCCGGGTCCCCGGTCTTCGTGTTCTTCGCCTGCTCGGTCAGCGCGGCGACGAAGTCCTCGTAGGCCCCCGGCGCGGCGAGCACGCGGGTCGCGGCGGTGCAGTCCTGCCCGGCGTTGAAGTAGCCGGCGCCGGCGATCTCCTCCGCCGCCGCTTCGAGGTCGGCGTCGTCGAAGACGATGACCGGGGCCTTGCCGCCGAGCTCCAGGTGCACCCGCTTGAGGTCGTCGGCCGCGGCCTTCGCCACCTCCATTCCGGCCCGGACGGAACCGGTGATCGAGACCATCTGCGGCGTGGCGTGGCTGACGAGGGCGCGCCCCGTGTCCCGGTCGCCGCAGACCACGTTGAAGACACCCGCGGGCAGGAACTCCGCGGCGATCTCGGCGAGCATGACGGTGGTTACCGGGGTGGTGTCGCTGGGTTTGAGGACCACGGTGTTGCCGGCGGCGATGGCCGGGGCGAACTTCCAGACCGCCATCATCATCGGGTAGTTCCAAGGCGTCACCTGCGCGCACACCCCCACGGGCTCGCGCCGGATGATGGAGGTGTACCCTTCGAGGTACTCCCCGGCCGACTTGCCCTCGAGGATCCGGGCGGCGCCGGCGAAGAAGCGGATCTGGTCCACCGCAGCCGGGATCTCCTCCTCCATAGTGAGCCCGACAGGTTTGCCGGTGTTCTCCGACTCGGCGCGCACCAGCTCCTCGCCCCGCGCCTCGATGGCATCGGCGATCCTGAGCAGCGCGAGCTGCCTCTCGGACGGCGTCGAGTCGCGCCAGGTCTCGAAGGAGCGAGCCGCAACCTCGAACGCCCGATCCACGTCGGCCTGGCTGGAGACCGGCGCCTCCGCGAACGCTTCGCCCGTCGCCGGGTTGACGAGGTCGGAGGACCGGCCGTCGCTCGCCTCGACGTACTCCCCGCCGACGAAGTTCTGCAGCCTCTTTTTCTTCGTGTCTACCACGAGTTCTCCTTTCCTTGGGTCTTGCCACCACGGCATCTACTCAATACCGGCACCTCGCGACGACCTCGCGCAGCCGCTCCTTCGCACCCTCGCGCAGGGTCTTGCCGTGGGCGAAGATCACCGTCGAAAAGTCTTCCGCGAGCAGCTTCTCCGCCGAGCGCCTCGCTAGCTTCGGGTCGGCACAGACGGCCTTGCGGACGCCGACCCGCATCTTGCGCGGCATGGCGCCGAAGGCGTCCGCAGTGAAGAGAAGACGGTCCGAGTCCCGCAGCAGCGAGACGTGCCCGAGCGTGTGGCCCGGCGTGGAGATCACGCGAAAACCGGAGACGAGGTCCCCCTCGCGCAACACCTTGCCTACCGGCGCGGTCGGGAGCTCCGCGTTGCGGGCGAGGTAGCGGAGGACCGGGTTGCCGAAGGGGTCCTTCGCCCGTCTACCGGAGATCACCTCCGCCTCGTGCGGCGGCGCCCCGACCTCCGCGTGCGGCGCCCACTCCAGCAGACCTCGCAAGCCACCCGTGTGGTCGTCGTGCTGGTGGGTGAGGAAGATGCGCCTGAGGTCTCCGGGCCCCGATCCGAGCGCGGCGATGGCGTCATTGACGCGGCTCACGCTGTTCCTGGTGCCGGTGTCCACGAGCGTCCAGCCGTCGTCGTTCTCCAGGAGGAGGACGTTGATCATGTTCGAGAGCCCGACCGCGTCGACGCGGTAGACGCCGAGCGCGATGAGCTCCGGAGAGGAGGCCACTACATCGTCCTCCCTCCCGGCTCCTCGCCGGG
>DATACV010000450.1:0-4079 GCA_036258875.1 Rubrobacteraceae bacterium | reverse complement strand
GCGGGCATCATGCGCACGAGGCTGGGGAGCGTCTCCACCAAGGTCGTGACCGCCGCCTCGGGTCCGGTCCTTGTCGTCCCGCACGTCGAGGAATAGCGCAGGGGCGGGCAGCGAACCGCCCCCTGCCGCTACCTGGTCTCGTACACGACTACGTCCCCCTCGGCGAACTCCGGTTCCGGGAGGAGCTCGCTCATGTTCTGGCTCACCCAATCCTGGGCCTTCCGGTTGCTCTCTTCCGCGCTCTGCGGGTCCTCGAAGACGCTGACCGAGACGATCTCATTCCCCCTCGGGGCCAGGACCAGGTAGGCCACGAACCCCGGCGTGTCCCTGACGACGGGCACGAAGCCCTCCCTGATCCGCCCGACCACCTCGTCGATCGAGTCGCTGGTCGTCCGGTAGTACCGTATCGCCGCAAACATCTTACCCTCCTCTCTCCCGTTCACCCGGTCGTAAGCTTACCCGCGGCGGGACCCGAAGCAACACCGCCCATATCTCGATCCCGGCTTTCCTCCGTACCACCCTTCATGCCGCCGACACCGCGTAAGAGCGCCTCCTGCGAGCGAACCACTTCTCGATCTCGACGGCCCAGAAAATGATGGTGCTCAGCGCGGCGGCGACGGCGAGGTCCGCGAGGGGCAACGCCTCTGTCTCTAGAAAGCCCTGGAACAGGGGCGCGTAGATGGCCAGAAGCTGCAACACGAAGGTCAGGGCGACGGCCCCCAGCAGCGGCTTGTTCGAGAGCGGGCCTACCCTGAAGAGCGACTCGTCGCCCGAGCGAATGGCCATGACATGGCTCAGCTGCGAGAGCGTGAGGGTGGTGAAGACCATCGTCTGCCAGATCTCGGGCGCCACCCGCGAGTACCACAGTCCCGTCGCCAGCGACACCAGCGCCATGAGGGCCCCCACCCAGGCGACGTGACGGCCCAGCCCTCGGGCGAAGACGTTCTCGTCCGGTGGGTGCGGCGGGCGCCGCATGATGCCCCGCTCCGCGGGCTCCGCGCTCAGGGCGAGGGCGGGCGGGCCGTCGGTGACCAGGTTGATCCAGAGGATCTGCAACGGCAACAGCGGCAGTCCCAGCCCTATGAAGGGACCCACGAGCATCACCAGGATCTCGGCCGAGTTACTCGTCAGGAGGTACTTGATGAACTTGCGGATGTTGTCGTAGATGACCCGACCCTGCTCGACGGCGGCGACGATGGTCGCGAAGTTGTCGTCGGTGAGGACCATGTCGGCGGCCTCTTTGGAGACGTCGGTCCCGGTGATACCCATCGCCACGCCGATGTCCGCCCTCCTGAGAGCGGGGGCGTCGTTGACCCCGTCGCCGGTCATCGCCACGATGTGGCCCTTTTTCTGGAGGGCCTCGACTATGGAGAGCTTGTGCTCCGGTGAGACCCGCGCGTAGACGGGCACCTCCTCGACGAAGTCCTCCAGCTCCTCGCCGGAGATGCCGGACAGGTCCCGCCCGGTCAGGATCTGCCCACCTCCGCTATCGGTGATGCCGAGATCGGCGGCTATGTGCCGCGCGGTAAGGGGGTGGTCGCCAGTGATCATGATCGGGCGGATGCCAGCCCGCCTGCAGGTCTCTACCGCATCCCTGGCCTCGGGGCGGGCGGGGTCGATCATACCGACCATGCCGAAGAAGGTGAGGTCGTGCTCCAGCTCTTCCCCGCCGCCTCCGTCGAAGGAGGGCAGACGCCTGAGGCCGAGGCCCAGAACGCGGATCCCGTCGGCGGCCAGCCGCTCGTTGGAGGCGGAGATCCTACCTCGCCACTCCTCGCTCAGGGGCTCGGCACGCCCGTCTCCGGTCCAGACCTCGCTGGAGATCTCCACCAGGCCGTCCACGGCGCCCTTGGTGAAAGCGACGTAGGAACCTTCTTCCCCTTTCCCGTTTAGCACGGAGTCCAGGCCGGCCGGCAGGCCCGAGTGCGGGACCACCTCGTGAACGGTGGTCATCCGCTTGCGCTCGGAGTCGAAGGGGACCTCCCCCACGCGCGGGAGCGCGGCCTCGAGGTCGGGCTTCTTCAGGCCCTCGCGGGCGGCGGCCACGACCAGGGCGCCCTCGGTCGGGTCTCCTATGGCCCGGAGGCCGTTCTCCTCGTCCTCCTCGAACAGAGCGTCGTTGCACAGGGCGCCGCCGGCAAGGAGCAGGGCCAGGGCGGGATCGTCGTCTGACGCGTGGGGGGCCTCTCCGCCCTGCTCCACGGTATGGTTGGCCACCTCGAGCACGGTCACGGTCATGCGGTTCTCGGTCAGGGTGCCGGTCTTGTCCGAGCAGATCACGGTCACGGAGCCAAGGGTCTCCACCGCTGGCAGCTTGCGGATAAGGGCCCGCCTCCTGAGCATCCTCTGGGCGCCCAGGGCGAGGGCGATGGTCACGACGGCCGGCAGTCCCTCGGGCACGGCGGCAACGGCCAGGCTCACCGCGGTGAGGAACATGACCTCCAGGTCCTCCCCGCGCAGCAAGCCGAGGACGAAGACGACGCACACGATGACCAGTGCGGCGAGGGCCAGCACCTTGCCCACCTGGTTCAGGCGCCGCTGCAAGGGCGTCTGCTCCGGAGATGAGGACTGGATCATGGCCGCGATCTTGCCGAGCTCCGTCGCCATGCCTGTCTCGGTGACGACGTAGGTGCCTCTCCCCCCGGCGACGACCGTGCTCGAGTAGACCATGCCGGCCCGCTCCCCGAGCGGGGTGTCCTCGCCCACCACGGCCTCGGGCTCCTTGTCTACCGGCTCGGACTCCCCGGTCAGCGCGGCCTCCTGGACCCGCAGATTAACCGCCTCCAGGAGCCTCCCGTCGGACGGCACCAGGTTGCCCGCCTCGAGCAGCACCACGTCCCCCGGCACCAGCTCTCTGGCCGAGACCTCCCGCACATGGCCACCCCGCCGCACCCTGACCCTTGGCGCGGAGAGCCGCTTCAGGGCGGCCATCGCCCTCTCCGCCCGGTACTCCTGGGCGAAACCCAAAGCCGCGTTGAGCACGACGATGACCGCGATGGCTATGGAGTCCTCGTAATCCCCGAGGAGGGCCGAGACGACCGCCGCGACGATGAGGATGACGATCATGGTGGAGGTGAACTGCTCCCACAGGATCGACCAGGGGCTCCTGCCGCCCCTGTCCTCGAGCTCGTTCGGACCTCGCTCTTCGAGACGCCGGGCGGCCTCCTCGTCGCTCAACCCCGACCCCGCGTCGGTGTCCAGGGCGCGCAGCACCTCCGTCGCCTCCGACGTGTGCCAGGAGTCGGCCTCCGCGCGCGGGGTCTCGGCTACCGGGTCCCTGCGCAGGCCCCGCCTCTCGTCCGGCCTCATCTACCCCCACCCGCGTGCGGATGGACCAAGACCGCGTCGAGGGCGGCCCTGATCACCTTCGTTGACACGCTCCCCATCCTTATGCGCTGCACCACCCCCAGCCCCCGGCTGCCGACCGCCACTAGGGTCGGTCCCTCATCTTCTCGCGCCGCCCCGATTATGCCCTGCGCGGGGTCGCCTGCGACTACCCTGATCCGCGGCCGCTCGCCCAGGATGCCCTCCAGCTCACCGGCCCGGTCTTCGAGCCCGTCCTCACCCGGCCGCTGCGATTCTTCAGCTTCGGCGTGCACCAGCATCATCCGGGCGCCCAGCAGCTTCCCCAGCCTGGCGGCAAGCTCCGACGCCTGCCATGCGTCCTCGGAGAGGTCGTCGCCGACGATCACCCGGGCGGGCGGCCAGACGTTCTCGCCGCACCGTACCACCAGGACAGGACGCCGCGCGTGGTGAACGATGTCCTCGGAGTGGCTCCCGATCATGATCCGTCTCAGTCCCTGGAGCCCCCGGCTCCCCAAGACCAGCAGTCCGGCTTCGAGCTCGTCGGCCAGCCTCAGGACCACGTCGGTTGTGCGTCCTCCACGCAGGTGGGACTGCGTAACGGCACCTCCGGCCTCTTCTATCTTCTTCACCTGCTCGTCTAGGACCTCTTGCCCCTGGCGCCTGAGCTCCCTCTTGACGAAACCGTGGCGGTATGGGCCGGGCACGTCGTGCCAGACGTGGGCGACGTGGAGCTCCGAGCCGGACCGCTTCGCGAGGTCCACCGCGGCCTCGGT
>DATACV010000449.1:0-3240 GCA_036258875.1 Rubrobacteraceae bacterium | reverse complement strand
CACGTCGGGTGGCCGTGGTACGACGAGGGCGTCGCGGTGATGAGCGTGACGACAGGGGTCTTCGGGGGGAACCCTGCGGACTGGGACCTCAGGGTGGACCTCTCCTTCGGGCCGCCCACCGACTGGCAGCTCGAGGTCTGGCAGCACTGCATAGACACCCTGCCGCCCCAGATGCTCATGTACGGCACCGACACCTTCTGGCCGGTCGACCCCGAGATGTACCGCGAGCAGTACCTCCAGCCGCAGCTGGGGCTCTTCGAGACGGCTACCACCCTCGGGCACATCGTCGGGGAGGGCAGCCCGGCGCGGGAGGAGTACCGCGACATGATCTTCTACCACAACGCCCTCGACCACTGGCGGCACGCCGTAAGAGAGCCCCAGAGCCCGCGCCCGTCACCCGAGCCCGTCGAGGCCCCCAACGCCCACAGGGGGCATTCCCGCGGGTAGGGAGCCGCCGTCGGCGTCCCGGGACATTTGACCGGTCGCTCTACACTATCTCTGGGACATTTCTCCCGCTCGCCGGGATAAACGCGTTCACCACGCCGGGCGGGTGGGTATAAATCGCTGCGCTACGTCGACCTTATCGGAGACGGGTCCCGCCGGGGGCGAGGTCGCCCGTGGGCCGGAACGGAGGGAGGCTACACGGTACTCGACCGCCGGACGGCGGAAAGGTGGGTTGAGATGTCCGAAGCCAGGGATATAGGTGCTCCGCGGGGCAGGCTGGGGGTCCTGATGCCGGGGATGGGGGCGGTGGCAACCACCTTTATCGCCGGGGTCGAGCTCGTGAAGAGGGGACTCGCCGAGCCGGTGGGCTCGCTGACGCAGCTCGGCACGATCCGGCTCGGGAAGCGCACCGAGGACCGGGTGCCGAAGATAAAGGAGTTCGTGCCGCTCGACGGCCTGGATGACCTGGTTTTCGGCGGCTGGGACGCCTTCCCGGACGACGCCTACGAGGCCGCGACGATCGCCGGGGTGCTCGAGAAGGAGCACCTCAACGCCGTGCGGGACGAGCTCAAGGCGATAGAGCCCTTTCCGGCCGTCTTCGACCCGCGCTACGTCGCGAAGCTGGACGGCACCCACACCAAGGATTACTCCTCCCTGCGCGAGGCCGCCGAGCTGGTGCGCGAGGACATCCGCTCCTTCAAGCAACGACACGACCTGGAGAGGGTAGTCATGGTCTCTTGCGCCTCCACGGAGACCTACCTGCAGCCGCAGGAAGCGCACCTCTCCCTGGAGGGGTTCGAGGAGGCGCTCGACGCCTCGGACCCGGCGATCTCACCCTCCATGGTCTACGCCTACGCCGCGATCATGGAGGGCGTCCCGTACGCCAACGGCGCGCCATCGCTCGCCGTGGACATACCGGCCCTCACCCGGCTGGCGGACGAGAGGGGCGTCCCCGTAGCGGGCAAGGACTTCAAGACGGGACAGACCCTGATGAAGACCATCGTCGCCCCAGGCCTCAAGGCGCGGATGCTCGGGCTGGAGGGCTGGTACTCGACCAACCTCCTGGGGAATCGGGACGGCGAGGTCCTCGACGACGCGGGGAGCCTCAAGAGCAAGGAGGTCTCCAAGCTCTCGGTGCTGGGCAGGATCCTGCAGCCCGAGCTCTACCCCGAGCTCTACGGCGACATCTCGCACCTGGTCAAGATCAACTACTACCCGCCCCGCGGCGACGCCAAGGAGGGCTGGGACAACATAGACATCTTCGGCTGGCTCGGCTACCCGATGCAGATAAAGATAAACCTCCTGTGCCGCGACTCCATACTCGCGGCCCCCCTGGTCCTCGACCTGGCGCTCTTCCTGGACCTCGCGAGGCGCGCCGGGATGGCCGGCATCCAGGAGTGGCTCTCGTTCTACTTCAAGAGCCCGATGGTGCTGCCCGAGCTCTACCCCGAGCACGACCTCTTCATCCAGCTCATGAAGCTGAAGAACACCCTGCGCGCCATAAGGGGCGAGGACCTCATAACCCACCTCGGCCTCGACTACTACGAGTAGCTGGTGAGAACGGGGACGACCGTGGAGACTCTGCGCCCGACTACCGAGAAGCCGCTCAGGCTGCTGCTCGTCGTCGACTCCCTCGAGGTCGGGGGCGCCGAGCGGCACGTCGTGGACCTGGCCGCGGCGCTGCGCCGCAAGGGCCACGAGGTCGAGGTGGCCTGCTCCGTCGCCGGCGGGCTCTCGGAGCCGCTGCAGGAGGCGGGGGTGCCGGTCCGGCCGCTCACGGAGCGGCTAGTCAAGCGGCGCCTCAGCCCGGCGTACGCGCGCGGGATCGGGAGGCTCCTGAGAGAGAAGCGGTTCGACCTGGTGCACGCGCACATCTTCGCCAGCGCGGTAGCCGCCGCGGTCGCTACCCGCAAGACGGGGCCGCCGCTCGTGATCACCGAGCACACCGAGGCGTCGTGGCAGACCTGGTGGAGCCGCCGGGTCAGCCGCTGGGCCCACCGGCGGGCCAGCCACACGATAGCCGTCTCGACGCCGATCCGGCGACGCCTGATCGAGAAGGACAGGGTGCCCCCGGACCGCGTCTCACTGATCCCCAACGCCGTGGTCCCTGCCCCCGACGACCCCCCGGACCTCTCGGGCGCGCTCCCGGACGGCTGGCTCGACAGGCCGCTGGTCGGGGTCGTTGCCAGGCTGCAGCCGGAGAAAGGGGTGGCTACCTTCCTGAAGGCCACGGCCCGTGTCTCGAAGACCTTTCCCGAGGCCCGCTTTCTCGTCGCGGGCGACGGCCCATTGCGCGGAGAGTTGCTGGATCTGGCCGGACGTCTCGGCGTCCGTGATCGCACCCGTTTCCTCGGCTACCGGACCGACGCGCGGGCCATAATAGGGCTCCTGGACGTGCTAGTCGTCCCTTCCCTCACTGAGGGATCGCCGCTGATCGTCCTGGAGGCGATGGCCGCCGGCGTCCCGGTGGTCGCAAGCGCCGTCGGCGGCGTCCCCGACCAGGCCCGGCACGGCGAGGAGGGGCTCCTGGTCCCGCCCGGAGACCCGGACGCGCTCGCCCGCGCGCTGGGCGAGCTGCTCCGAGACCCGGACCGCGCCCGCCTCCTTGCAGAAGCGGGCCGGCGGCGGACGGAGAACGAGTTCAGCCACCAGACGCTGGTGGGCCGGATCGAGGGCGTCTACCACGCCGTCCTCAACGGGAAGCCTACCCGGGACGCCAGAGAGGTCGAGGTCCCCAGCGCAGGATGAGTGTAGGGGCGGTTCGCGGACCGTCCCTACCTATCTTGCGCTCGGGAC
>DATACV010000448.1:0-4318 GCA_036258875.1 Rubrobacteraceae bacterium | reverse complement strand
GACCTCGTCTATGCCGGCCAGACCCTCTACTACTGAGGCGGTGCTCCGGGCGGCGACTGTCTCCGGGGGAGGCGAGAGCCGGGTGTAAACTTGGGGCGCTGGCTCGAGCAGAGGAGGCTTCTTGGTCAACGACGGTGCTGCTGCCCCGACCTTCGGGCTCTGGTACGACTTCCGGCAGAGGCCGCCGCTGGAAGACTACACGAGGTTCTACGCCGAGTGTTTCGAGGAGATCGAAGAGGCCGAGCGGCTCGGGTTCACGGGGGTCTGGCTCTCGGAGCACCACTTCGTGGACGACGGGTACCTGCCGTCGCCGCTTGTCGTGGCCGCGGCCGTGGCGGCGCGCACGCAGCGCGTGACGGTAGGGACGAACGTCTTGCTGCTCCCTATGCACCATCCGCTTCGCGTCGCGGAGGACGCGGCGGTCGCCGACCTCGTCTCCGGCGGGCGGTTCGTCCTCGGGGTCGGCCAGGGCTACGTGCAGCACGAGTTCGAGGCTTTGGGGTTCGACCGCAAGTACCGGCCCTCGCTCTTCGAGGAGGGGATCGAGATCATACGGCGCGCCTTCGAGGAGGGGCGCACCGGCCACGAGGGGAAGCGGTGGCGCTTCGAGGACCTGCCGTTCGAGCCGCGCCCGCGGCGGCCGACCCCGATCTACGTCGGCGCCTTCGCCGACCCCGCCATAGACCGCGCCGCCAGGCTCGCGGACGGCTTCCTGGCCTCCACCGGCGGTGGCGCCCTCGCGGATACCTACCGGAAGGTCAGGGAGGCGCTCGCGCGCCACGGCAGGGCCGACGAAGAGTTCCCGTTCGTCGCCTCGGGCGTGATCTACTTGCACGAGGACCCCGAGCAGGCCCGCGCCGAAGCGGCGCCCGCCATCGCCTACCAGCGCAGCCGCTACGCCGAGTGGGGCACCGACCGGGGCAAGCCGAAGCCGAATCCCATAAGGCCCGAAGACCTGCCGTGGGAGAGGTACATGGTCGGCGACCCGGACGAGGTGGCGGAGGGCCTGATCGAGGTGCACGAGCGGGCGCCGTTCGACCACTTCTGCTTCTGGGCGCGGCTGCCGGGTATCACCCACGAGCAGGCGCTCAGGAGCATGCGCCTCTTCGCCTCCGAGGTTGCCCCCAGGGTCCGCGACGCGGCGGGGACGTGAAGGCGGCGCCCGAGACCCTGAGCCCCGAGCAGGCGGCCTTCCTGGTCCGCCAGCGCGTGGCCCGGCTCGCGACCGCCGACGCGGCGGGGACGCCGCACGCCGTCCCGGTCTGCTTCGCCTGCTCCCCCGGAGGCACCGTCTACGTAGCCCTCGACGAGAAGCCCAAAGACGTCCCCGCGACGCGCCTCAAGAGGGTGCGGAACATCCTCGAGAACCCGAGCGTCGCGCTCGTCGCGGACCGCTACGCAGAGGACTGGAACCTCCTGGCCTTCGTCCTGGTGCGCGGTCGGGCCGGGCTGCTGCAGCGCGGCACGGGCGAGCACGCCGACGCCGTGCGTCTCCTGCGCGGCAAGTACCACCAGTACGAGGGAATGCGGATAGAGGACAACCCGGTGATCTCTATCAAGCCGGAGAGGGTGGCCTCCTGGGGCGACCTCGAAGGTGCACGCGGCGCCGAGCCGACGGTCCTCGACGCCGTGCGCGGGCGCCGCTCGGTGCGCCGCTACCTCGCCAAGGAGGTGCCCCCGGAGCTCGTGGACACGGTCCTCGAGGCCGGCCGCTGGGCCCCTTCACCGCACGGCAGGCAGCCGTGGCGCTTCGCCGTCATAACGAAGGAGGAGACCAGGGAGCGGCTCGCCCGGGCGATGGGCGAGGAGTGGCGGGCGAACCTCGAGATGGACGGCCAGGCCCCCGAGGTAGTCGAGAGGCGGCTCGAGGGCTCGCGCCGACGGCTCCTGGACGCCGCCGTCCTGGTCCTGCTGTGCCTGTACCTCGAGGACCTTGACGCCTACCCCGACGCCGACCGCCAGCAGAGCGAGACCACGATGGCCGTCCAGTCGCTCGGGGCGGCAGCACAGAACATGCTCCTCGCCGCCTACGACCTCGGGCTCGACGCCGGCTGGATGTGCGCCCCCCTCTTCTGCCCGCGGGAGGTCGTGGAGGCGTTGGGGGTCGACCCGAGGCTGATCCCGCACGCGCTGCTCACGCTCGGCTACGCCGACGGGGACCCCCGAAGCGCCGCGGCAGGAGGCCGCTCGAGGAGCTTGTGGTTTACAGGGATTGAGGCCCCAGTGGGGCATACCCGGGGCGTCTTCAAACCCATCTGCGGGGCGGTATCATTGCCGGGTCGGACGACCTGGAAGGGGCGCAGCGTTGGGCTGGAGAAACGGTAGTTACGTCGGGGTCCTCCTCGTAGCCCTCGGGGCGGCGCTCTGGGGCACGGACGCGATCTTGCGGGTGCCGCTGCTCGAGGTGATGTCGCCGTCCACGATCGTGCTCTCCGAGCACCTGGTGCTGTTGCTCTACTCCGTGCCCGCGGTCGTGCTCGGGTGGACGATCCTGCGGCGGCTCGGGCCGTCGGAGTGGGGCGCCCTGCTGGTGATCTCCTGGGGGGGATCGGCGCTCGCGACCCTCCTGTTCACGACGGCCTTCGTCCTCGGCAACCCCACGGTCGTGATCCTTCTCCAGAAGACCCAGCCCCTGTTCGCCATCGCCCTCGCCCACGTCCTCTTGCGCGAACGCCTGAGGTGGGCCTACTGGCCTTGCTTCGCGGTCGCGGTCCTGGGAGCGTACCTGATATCCTTCGGCGGCCTCGTCGAGCCCTTCGAGGCGCTCGGGAGCGCCCGGGCGCTCCCGGCGCTCCTCACCCTGGGCGCCGCGGTACTGTGGGGCTCCTCGACCGCGCTTGGACGCTTCGTCCTGAAGGACGTGCCCTTCCACACCCTGACCGGCGCCCGGCTCCTCCTCGCCCTCCCCGTCCTCTGGGTTATCGTGCTGGCGCAGGGGTCCCTCGGGCAGGTGGGCGCGGGGCTCGCGGCGGAGCCGGCGCGCATCGCCCTGCTCGCCCTGATCCCGGGCCTCCTGGCCCTGCTCCTCTACTACCGGGGCCTCTCCGGCACCAAGGCATCGTACGCCACGCTCGCGGAGATCTCCTTCCCCGCCTCTGCAGTCATCCTGAACTGGGTCTTCCTCGGGGTCGGCGTGAGCGCGAACCAGCTCCTCGGCTTCGGCCTCCTCTGGGCGGCCATCCTCGCGCTTGGGTACCTGAACGCCCGGGACCCGCTCCCCGCACCCCCCGTCGGACGGCTCGGCGCCGAAAGGACCGGCTGACCCTCGAAACCCGACAAATTTTGTCGGAGATGGTTTAGAATGTGCGCTCGCGAGGTTGACGTTGAGAGGAGATTTGGGATGACTGAGCAGGAGATACAGGAGAAGGGTTACGCGCACCCCGAGGCGCTGGTGACCACCGAGTGGGTAGCCGAGCACCTCGACGACACCGAGAACATAAGGATCATCGAGAGCGACGAGGACGTGCTCCTCTACGACATCGGTCACGTCCCCAACGCGGTCAAGGTGGATTGGGTAGAGGACCTCAACGACCCCCTGACGCGCGACTACCTCGACCCCGAGCACTTCGCGAACCTCATGAGCGAGAAGGGCATAACCCCCGAGACGACGGTCGTCTTCTACGGCGACAAGAACAACTGGTGGGCGACCTACGCCCTGTGGGTTTTTAGGCTCTTCGGGCACGACAACGTGCGCGTCATGGACGGCGGGCGCGTCAAGTGGGAGGCCGAGGGGCGTCCCATGACCCAGGAGGTGCCCTCTTTCCCGAGGACCGACTACCCGGTGCCGACGCGCGACGACCAGAAGATCCGGGCGTTCAAGGAGGACGTGATGCAGCACCTGGAGGCCCGGGGATCTCTGGTGGACGTGCGGAGCCCCGGTGAGTACAAGGGCGAGCTCCTGCACATGCCGGACTACCCGCAGGAGGGCGCCTTGAGGGGCGGCCACATCCCCGGCGCGGCCAACGTGCCGTGGGCGCGCGCGGTCAGGGAGGACGGCACCTTCAAGAGCGCAGACGAGCTCAATGAGATCTACGAGGGCGAGGCCGGACTCAGTCAGGGAGAGGACGTCATAGCCTATTGCCGCATCGGGGAGCGCTCCTCGCACACGTGGTTCGTCTTGACCTACCTCCTCGGCTACGACCGCGTCAGGAACTACGACGGCTCGTGGACCGAGTGGGGTAACCTGGTGCGCGCCCCTATCGAGCGGTAGGAGGCTCTTGGAGCGGAAGGACCGTATAGCGCTGCTCGTCGAGCACGCCAGGAACCCCCGCCACGAGGGGGTACTGGAAGGCGCTGACGTCGCGATGCCGGGCGGCGG
>DATACV010000447.1:0-12457 GCA_036258875.1 Rubrobacteraceae bacterium | reverse complement strand
GCAACCAGAGCGCCGCGGCCACGCTCGAGGTGGTCTCGAGCGGCAGCGCCGCCGTCACGATGCGGACGTCCAGGCCCGCCTCCCGCATGCGCACCGCGGCCGTCAAGCCGATCACACCGCACCCGATAACCGTCGCCTCTGGAGCCACCCGTCTCTCCTCCGTCCTCGTGGGCCTCGGCACACTATAAGCCGTCCGGGTGAGTGGCGTGTAGGATGTAGCGGCGCAGGGGAGAGATCCCGTACCATCGACAGGGGAGCCGCACGAGAATGACCGATTCCAGGCAGGGAGCGGGTTCCGTCGCCGTAGAGGCGCTGGCCCGGGCCGGCGTCAGGCGCTTCTACACGGTCCCCGGCGAGAGCTTCCTCGAGATCCTCGACGCCGTGGAGCAGCGCCCCGAGCTCTCGCTTATCTCGACAAGGCACGAGTCGGGCGCTTCGTTCATGGCGGAGGCCGACGCGAAGTTCACCGGGGTGCCGGCAGTGGCGATGGCCACCCGCGGCGTCGGGGCCTCGAACCTGGCCATCGGGGTACACACGGCAAAGCAGGATTCCACGCCGATGGTCGTCTTGCTGGGGCAGGTCGAGACGCCTTTCCTGGGCCGCGAGGCCTTCCAGGAGGTGGACCTCGCCGCTTTCTACGCCCAGGTCACCAAGTGGTCGGCCACGGTCCACCGCGCCGACCGCCTCGCCGAGCTCGTCGAGAAGGGCCTGCGCATCGCCACCTCAGGCCGACCCGGCCCGGTGATGCTCGCTCTGCCCTCGGACCTGCTGGGCGAAGTGGTCCCCACATTGCCCGAAGCGCCCCCGGAGCGCCTCCCCAGGCCGGCGCCGGACGCCGAAGAAGTCAGGGTCGTCGCCCGGCGGCTGAGCGAGGCCCGCCGTCCCGTCGTGATAGCCGGCGAGGGAGCGGGCGATGCCAGGCAGGAGTTGATCTCCTTCGCGGAGGCGTACAACACCGGGGTCTACGCGGCTTTCCGCAGGCAGGACGTCTTTCCCAACGAGCACCCTCTGTACCTGGGGCACCTCACCCTGGGCACGCCGCCGGAGACCTTGCGGGCGCTGCAGGCGGCGCACCTGGTGCTCGTCGTGGGCTCCCGCCTCGACGAGGTAACCACCCAGAGCTACGCGCTCCCCCGCCCGGACCAGCAGGTGATCCGCGTAGACTCGGACCCCACGGAGCTGGCCGCCACGGTCTCCGCCGAGCTGCGCATCCTCGCCGACGCCAGGTCCGCGCTCTCCGCCCTCGTCGAGCAAGCCCCCTCCCAGAGGCCGGTGCGGGATTGGGCCGAGGCCCACCGCGCCTACCTCGACTCGAGCACCATCCCCGCCTCCCGGTCGCACGGTGGGATCGACCCCTCCCAGGTCGTGTCGGCCCTGCGCGAGGTACTGCCCGAAGACACCGTGCTGACCAACGATGCGGGCAACTTCTCGGCCTTCCTGCACCGCTACTGGCGCTACAACGAAGCCCGCACGCAGCTGGCGCCGGCCAACGGGGCGATGGGCTACGGGGTGCCGGCGGCGGTCGCGGCGAAGCTCGCCGCCCCCGAGCGCCCGGTCGTCGCGTGCTGCGGCGACGGCGGGTTTCTCATGACCGGCCAGGAGCTGGAGACGGCGGTGCGCTACGGGACCCCCATCCTCGTCGTCGTCTTTCGCAACGGGATGCACGGCACCATCGCCATGCACCAGGCGCGAGAGGTGGGACGCACCGCGGGCGTCGAGATAGGGGAGGTGGACCTCGCCGCCTACGCCCGGAGCCTGGGCGCCACGGGCTACGCGGTGCGCGACCCCGAAGACCTCGAGCCCGCGCTCTCCGAGGCGCTTGCCTCCGGATCCGTAGCCCTCGTGGACGTCATCACCGACCCCGACGTCATCAGCCCCTCGGCCCTGCTCTCCGATCTCGTCCCGGACGCAGAGCCGGGCGGGTGAACCCCGGCGCCCGCTACAGGGGTAATAGGAAGGGGAATGAGAAAGGAGTGGGCGCCGGTTGCAATAGACCTTACCTCGCGAACGGCTCTCTCGGGTAACGGTAAGGCAAACGTTGGGTAACGGAACGGTAACACCACGACACCCGGCGGTATGCGGGCGCAGCTAGCCGACAGACGGGTTGTCTTCGTGCGCGTCGATGGAGGCCTCCACGGAGCCGGAGTTGGCGGCTACGCGCCGGATCATGGTCTTTATGAGCCGCCGCTGCTCGCTCCCGCGCGCCTCCCCGTACATCTGCCGCAAACGGTCCTGCTCCTCTCCCAGCTCCCTGGATAGGGAGCTCAACCCCTCTATCGAGGCACCCTCCAACCGCCGCTCGAACTCGTCCTCACCCGAAGACATCGCCCAGTCGAGGGAGAGGGGGGAGCCGGCCCGCGTGCCCGGCCCGGAGAGAATCTCCTCGGGTTCCACGCCAAGTGCCCCGGCTAGCTTGCGCAGCGTGCCGAAGTGCGGGCGCGAGATCCTGCCGCTCTCGATGCCCGAAACCGTCGTCGGGCTTACCCCCGCCTCCGCAGCCAGCCGCGCCTGCGTCCACATCCGCTGCTCGCGGATGGCCGCCAACCTCCCGCCCGCCGCGCTGCGCTCCCTGCCGTATCTCCCCTCGCTCATGCCCCTACTCTACCACAAAGACTGTAAAAACTGTAGTAAAACACAAAAAAATTGGCCGAAAACTGTTTACAAACTGTAGTGAAGGGGTATAATATGGCTGCAGTAAGAGGTTGGCCCCGGGTGGGGCCGAGAGGTGAGGGAGGTGTGAGAGATGGCTTTGACACCGTTCCGTGGTTTCTACGACATGCAAAGCGAGATGAACCGGATGTTAGACGAGGTGTTCGGTTCGCTGGCCCGGACGGGGCGGCGGCAGCAGGGTGATGCGCCCTCGCAGTGGGCCCCGGCGCTGGACGTGCTCCAGGAGGACGGCGACATCGTGGTGAGGGCCGAGCTCCCTGGGGTGAAGCTGGATGACGTGGACATCACCTACCAGAACGGGGTTCTCACCATAAGCGGCGTACGCCAGGCCGAGGAGGAGAAGGAGGGCTCCGGGTACTACGTCAGGGAGCGGCGCTACGGGTCGTTCCGGAGGAGCATGTCGCTGCCCGAGGGCACGGACGAGAGCAACATCAGCGCCCGCTTCCAGGACGGCGTGCTCGAGGTGAGGGTAGCTGGCGCCGCGGCGGTACGGGAGCCGAAGCGAATCCAGATCGAGGGCACCTCGGGAGACGAATCCTAGGGTCGCTGCCGGGGCGGACCATGGGGGCCGGGATAACGTCCCGGCCCCCTCTCGTGCTTGCGCTACACTGGCGGGGGATGGAGCGGCGCATCGAGGAGGAGCGGGCCCGGGTCGAGGCCGAGTATCGGCGGGTGCTAGAGAGCTCGGTAGAGTTCGAGAAGAGGATCCGGGAGAGCTGGCGGCGGAAGTGCCGCGAGAAGGACTGGCGCATAGCCGAGCTCGAGGCGCGCGTCGCCGAGCTCGAACGGCGTCTGGAGGAAGCCGGCCGCCGGGAGAGCGGGATGCCTCCCTAGCCGTCTCGTTCTTCGGGGCGCGGGTCGTGGCTCATGTCCGGGGCGCCGGTGAAGCCGCCTCGCTCCGAGAGCCCCTCCGGCTCCTCCACCCGCGCCAGGGCGCGGTCCAGGACCCCCTCGTCCACCGGGTAGGGCAGGTCCAGCCTGACGGCCAGCGTCCTGTCCAGCTCCTCGTCGGAGAGCGCGCCCACCTCTTCTTCGATCCTCGCCGCGTCAGGCTCGCTGTCGGCGCCGAGGTCGTTGATCATGAGGGCTACCAGCTTTCGTTCTCTCGTGCTGCGGTCCGCCATCTCTTCAAGCTCCCACGTCTCGCGTTCCTTCCGGCGCTCAAGTCTACAACGCGCGGCCTTCGAAGACGGTTCCGCCGGAGCCCACGCTGCTAGATATCCCGGCGGGGGAGGGTAAGGCAGGCGATGGCGAAGAGGCTACCATGCGCGGTCGGGCAGGATCCAGGCGGGGTCTCGCCGGCGTGTTGAGCGCGAAGAGCCTGTTCAGCATCCCGAGTTTCGGGAGCGTGGGCAGCATAGCGAGCATCCTGAGCATCGGCGGCGCCGGGTCCGACCCGCGCACCGAATCCGAAGGAGATGAGACTTAGACGGTTCCCGAGAGAATGGGCCTGGACGCGAACGGAGGTGCGGGGGAGATCCGATAGTGGCGAGAGACCCCCGTGAGAGTTGGGCAGAGTGGGTTAGCCCGGGTACCGCATCCCGAGCACCGCGAGTGCCTTGCGCGCCGCCTCGGGAGTGGGGCGTACCGGACCCGCAGTCCTGCAGACCGGACAACGCGCGGCGAAGCGGCTGGGCGCCACGCCCGCAGCCCGGACCGTGATATCGGGGTGGGCACACTGCTGCGCGGCCTCGGTGCGCACGGCGGGAGAGGGCCGCAGGCGGGAGTGCGCGATCACGAGCCTCTGGCCTGGGTTCCCAGCCCGGCGAGTGCCGACCTCACCTCGGCATCCTCAGGGTTGAGCCGCAGGTACCTCTCGGTGAGATCCACGAGTTCTGAGGGCGTGCCGCGGCTCGGGTGGTGCTCGCGGAGCAGGTGCAAGATCCCCTCTCGGGCGTCGGACGCCTGCGCCTGGATCGGCTCGTCGAAGAACCCCATAGTCGTTCCTTCCCCGCCGGGTATCCCTTGGGCACCTTATGATCTCTTACGTCGGGACGGTTCGCCTGCACATTTCGGGCCATTTTCTCGCCTCCTGCGTTACGCGATGCCCGAAGACGGGGACAAGGAGCATAGACGCGAGAAGGAGGAAGCCATGAGCGAAGAGCGCGCGCAACACCCGCAGGAGCCAGCCGAGGGCTCCGACGAAGACGTCGAGATGCCCGGCGTCGAGCGCGCCAGCGGCCCCAGGGGGGGCGGGGACGAAGAATCCGGGCCGGCCCAGCACACCCAGGAGCCGGCTGAGGGTTCCGACGAGGACGTCGATGCGCCGGGGGCCGAGCGCGCCGGGGACGGTGGTTAGGAGGGTCGGCCCGGCCCGACGCCTGGCGCCGCTATCTCGGCCTTGAGGCTATCGATCTCGCCGTCCATCTCCGAGAGGGTCGAGCTCGCCCCGGTCATGCGGGCGTGTTCCGTGCGGACGAAGCGGGTGTAGGGCGCTATGGCGTCGCGCATTCGCTCGACCGAGCGGTTCAGCTCGGCGTCGAACTGGCGCCGGATCACCTCCCCCAGGCGCTCGCGTAAGGCGTCGGTCTTCTCGCGGAACTCCCGTCTCGCCTTGCGGCGGCGGTTCGGTAAGACGAAGAGGCCGTAGCCGGCTATGATCGCCGCGGCGACCAGGCCCGTAACGTCGAGAAAGCGGGTAGTGGCCAGGGCCACGATGACGGCACCGATGCCCACGGCCCCGACCTCCAGCGCGGCCGTCTGGGCCACGGCCCCCTGGATGGAGGCGGCGAGTTGCTCGGACTCGCGCTCGCGGTCGTAGCGCTGGACGACGCTCGTCGCGTTCTTGCCGACGGACTGGAGGAGCTGGCCTCGGTTGTACTCGAAGCGGTCGCCGACCTCCCCGATCACGCGCTCGTCGTAGCGCGCCTGGCGGCGGCGCTCGACGTACTCGACGACCATGCGCCACTGTTTGAGGTTCCTGTCTACCATCCAGTCTATTAGCTCGTCTATCCGCTCGTCTATCAGGCCCTCGGTGTCGGCGACGACCTCCCGCTTGAAGCGCTCCTGCACCTTCTCCTGGCGCACCAGCTCCCGGACGTTCACGAGCCTGATGTTCTCCTCCAGCCACGCGTCGCCCCGCTCGTTCAGGGAGTGGATGATGTTCTCGATCTCGGCGAGCCGCGCCTCGAAGTCGCGCTTCATGTCCTCCACGTAGAGCCCGAGCTGGGCCTCCACGTTCTCCGAGGTCCTGAAGTCTTCCTCCAGAAGGCTCAGCCGCTCGTCCACCGCCGCTCCGTAGCGCCGGGCAAGCTCCTCGACCACCCCGAGAGGGCTCTCCAGCTTGAGCCGCACCCTGCCCTCCTCGTCGAGGAGGTCCGTGACGTAGCGCTCCAGTTCGGCGAAGCCGCTCGCGTTGAGGAGCGCGTCGCGCTCGATCGGGCTCGTGGCGGCCCTCGCCTTGCGCGCGAGCAAAGCGGAGACGAGGAAGATGGGCGGCGCGAGGCCGAGGGCGGAGCGGATGCCCCTCTCGACGAACGAGCGGACCTCGTCTGCGGCCTCCTCGCCCCCCAGGAGGTCCGACTTGTTCACGACGAGCACCACCTTCTTGCCCCAGTCCCGGATCAGCTCCAGGTAGCCGCGCTCGCTCTCGGTGAGGGGCCGCTCGGCGGAGGTGACGAACAGGACCAGATCGCTCCGGGGCACGAAGCCCCGGCTGAGCTCCTCGTGGTGGCGGATTATCGCGTTGGTCCCGGGCGTGTCCACGACGGCGATCTCGCGCAGGAACTCGTTGGGGTACCCCTTCTCCAGAACCCCGTCGCGCCGCTGCTCCCTCGCTACCGGCTCCTCGGCGTAGCGCAGCACCGTGATCCTGTCCGTCGTCGGCGTTACGCCCTCCTGTGCGATCTCCGCGTCGAGCAGGGCGTTTATGAAGGCGCTCTTCCCCGAGTTGAACTCGCCGACTATCACGAGCAGGAACAGCTCTTCGAGGTCCGCGTGCGCCCGCCGGACGAGTTCGACGTCCTCGGACGGCGCTCCGAAGTCCTTCAGGAACCCTATGAACCTCTCCAGGAGCGCCCGCTCGCGCTCTACCAGAGCCTCCCGACGCTCGTCGAGGATCCTCATCAACCAACCCTCCTTCTCGGAGCATTATAGTAACGTGGACCCATCACCGTCTGGCAAGACCGGTTTCGCGGCCCCCGCGGGGTGGTAAGAGAGAACCATTCGGCAAGCGGTATGAGTGGAGGGTTTCTTGAACTACAGGAGGCTTGGCAGGACCGGCCTCGAGGTCTCCGAGGTCGGCTACGGGGCATGGGGGATCGGCAAGAGCCAGTGGGTCGGCGCCGAGGACGACGAGTCGCTCCGTGCGCTCAACAGGGCCATAGACCTCGGCCTCAACTTCATAGACACGGCGCTAGCCTACGGCGAGGGCCACAGCGAACGGCTCGTCGGCCAGGTGGTCAGGGAGAGAGACGAGACAGTCTACGTCGCGACCAAGATCCCACCCAGGAACCGCGTCTGGCCAGCTCCTACCGGGCTGCACCCGGACGAGGTCTTCCCGGCGGATTACGTCAGGAGGTGCACCGAGACGAGCCTGAGGAACCTCGGCTTCGAGACGATAGACGTGCAGCAGTTCCACGTGTGGTCAGACGAGTGGGTAGGGCGGGGGGACTGGCTCGAGGCGGTAGAGGAGCTGAAGGGGGAGGGCAAGATCCGCTTCTTCGGCGTCTCCATCAACGATCACCAGCCGCACAACGCCATCCGGCTCATCGAGACGGGCGTCGTGGACACGGTGCAGGTCATCTACAACGTCTTCGACCAGAGCCCCGAGGACGAGCTGTTCCCGGCCTGCACGGAGCACGACGTCGGCGTCATCGTGCGGGTACCCTTCGACGAGGGCGCGCTGACCGGCAGGATCACGCCCGAGACGACCTTCGACGAGGAGGACTTCCGCAACGACTACTTCCGCGGCGACCGCAAGGAGCAGGTCTACGGCCGCGTGCGGGCAATAGTCTCGGAGCTCGGCGTCACCGAGGACGAGATCGCCGAGGTGGCGCTGCGCTACGTCCTCAGTCACCCGGCGGTCTCCACAGTTATCCCCGGCATGCGCTCGGTCCGCAACGTCGAGCGGAACATGGCGGCCGCCGACGGCAAGGGCCTGCCCGAGGACCAGGTTCAGAGCCTCAAAGCTCACCGCTGGGTGCGCAACTTCTACGCGTAGGGTCTCTCGTGTAGATGGGTCGTCTACGCTGCACCCTTGTAAGGGGCCATCGAAGGACGTGGATCTCATGATCGGGAGAATCTGGCACGGATGGACGAAACCGGAGAACGCGGACAGATACGAGCGGTTGCTCAAGGAGGAGATTTTCCCGAGGATCGCCGATAAGAATGTCCCGAGTTACAAAGGAATCCAACTCTTCCGCAGGCCCATCGAAAACGAAGAGGTAGAGTTCGTCACGATCATGTGGTTCGACTCGTGGGAAGCGGTGAAGCGGTTCTCTGGCGAAGACTACGAGCGGGCCTACGTGCCCCCGAAGGCGCGAGAGGTACTGGCAAGGTTCGACGAGCGCTCGCAGCACTACGAAATCAGGGAACGTCTCGACTACTAGCAACCCATTTCGCCTATCGAGGCGCTACTCGGAGAGTAGGCTGGTAGAACACAACGCTCGTAGATCAGACGTGTCGCCGAAGGCGAATCTCCGGAGCTTGAAGCCGGATTTACCAGCGGCAGACGTCACACTCGGGATGGCCACTGCGTCGTAGCGGTAGGAAGCTGGGTGCGGCGAGGCCGAGCGAAGAGGAGGTAAGGTGGCCGACGACATCCCGGGCGCGGGACGGCCGGATACCGCCCGCGCATTCGAGGAGCAGCGTGATCTCCTGACCGGGGTGGCCTACCGTATCCTCGGCAGCGCAACCGACGCCGAGGACGTGGTCCAGGAGGCGTGGTTGCGCTGGGCGAACGTGGATTCCTCGGAGGTGGCGAACCCGCGGGCGTTCCTCGTGCGCGTGGTCACCCGGCTTGCAATCGACCGGCTGCGCCGCACGAAGGCTCGCCGCGAGTCCTACGTCGGACCCTGGCTGCCCGAGCCGGTAGTTAGCGATCGTGACGCCGCAGATGACGTCGCGCTCGCCGAGTCGGTCTCGATGGCCCTGCTCGTCGTGCTGGAGGCGCTCTCGCCGCTCGAGCGGGCGGTGTTCGTGCTCCGGGAGGCCTTCGGGATGCCTCACGCGGAGATCGCCGGGATCCTCTGCCGCAGCGAGGCTGCGGTGCGCCAGCTCGCCCGGCGTGCTCGAGACCACGTCCGCGAGGGCGGCGCCCGATTCGAGACCGATCAGGAGACCCGGCGCCAGGTGACAGAACGCTTCCTGGAGGCGGCCCTGGGCGGCGACATCGAGGCCTTGATGGAGGTCCTCGCCCCTGGCGTGACCCTTGTCGCCGACGGCGGCGGGCGCGTTCGGGCGCCGCTCCTTCCGGTGCACGGGGCAGATAAGGTCGCCAGGTTCCTGGTGGCCGTCGCGACCCGGCCAGGGCAGGATGTGCGGGCCTACATCGCGCAGGTAAACGGTGGACCTGGCATCGTGGTCACCGCGGAAGGTGCGCCCGTCGCGGTGCTAGTTCTGGACGTGGACGGCGGCGTGGCGCGGACCGTCCACCTGGTCGCCAACCCCGAGAAGCTGGCCGCTGTACGCGGCCCCACCGCCCCGTGATGACTGAACCACCTCCGATGTCACGCCGGTGGGTACGTGCTGCGTCATGGAGGGCGAAGGCGTACTCTCAATGGAGGTCGGGCGATGATCACAGCCACGCCATCCGCCCTCGAAGCCCTGGCGGAACAGAAGACGGTGCTGCTCACTACCTACAGGCGGGACGGAACCGGGGTGCCTACCCCGGTCCACATCGCCGTGGAAGGCGGCCGCGCGTTCGTTCGCACCTGGGACACCGCCTGGAAGGTCAAGCGCATCCGTAACAACCCCGAGGTCGAGCTACGTCCCTGCACGGCGCGCGGGACACCAACCGGGCCCGCGGTCCGGGCCCGCGCCAGGATCCTCGAAGGCGAGGAGTCGGCGCACGCGGCAGAGATGCTCGCGCACAAGTACCCCTTTCTGCACGGCTTCCTGATCCCGCTGGTCCACCGACTGCGCGGCAACGAGACCATCCACGTCGAGTTGACGCTGCTCGGCGGCTAGACCAGCGCGGCAGAACCCTTGCTCGGGGCGAAGGTGAGCGTCGTGATCCTGCCCTCCTCGAACACCGCCTCGGCCCTCCCTTCCGACGGTTCGTCGCCGGCTTCGCCGGAGAGGCGCGGAGAGACCCTCACGGTCCAGGTCACCGCGTCGCCCGCCACCTGCTTCTTGGTCGGGTCGATGCGGACGTCGCCCGCCAGACGCTCGCGCACGAAGTCCCGAACCTGCCGTTCGCCCCTGAAGAAGGTCCGGTCGCGGAAGAGTGGCGTGCCCGAAAGCCGTATCTCCGCGTCCTCCGCGAAGAAGCCGAGGACGGCGTCCGCGTCGCCCGAGGCCCAGGCCTCCTCGAAGGCGAGCGCGCGGAAGAGCTCCTCGGCGCGCCGCTCGCCGTAGCGCATCATCTCCCGGAGAAACGGCGGGCTCCGGTCGAGCTTCGAGGCGGCGCCCAGGGGGCGGGACATCTCGATCTGGCGCACCACGACAGGCTTGTACACCTTGCCCCTCCTGACGCGCAGCCTCTTGCCTTCGGGGCCTTCTTTACCAAGGTCCTCGACGAGCTCGTTCATCTTCTCCACGTAGCGCAGCTCCTGGTTCAACGAGAGGTTGCCGGAGAGCTCGTTGCGCCGGTCGATTATGTCCACCACCGACGTGGGCTCGTCGCCCGGGACTGGTTGCCTCGGTCTGGGCGCCAGGCTGCTCGGGTTTATCTGGATCACCCACACCTCGTCGGGTCGCACCTCTAGGAGTTCGCGCACGGGCGGGTTCTGGGAGAACAGGCCGTCCCAGTACACCCCGTCGCCGACGGTCACGGAGCGGAACACCGGCGGTATCGCGGCCGAAGCGAGGATGGTGTCCACCCCTATGCCGCCTTCTCCCTGGGGATTGAAGACCCAGGAGGGACGGCCGGCGGGGTCGTCCGCGCCGTCCTGCCGTTTGTGGCTCCCGAAGACCTTGAACTCGCCGGTCAGGACGTTGACGGCCCCGACGAAAAGCTTGGGGCTCCAGGGCTTTACCAACTCCTTGTCTATCCTGTTGAAGGGGACGTTCTTCTTCAAGATCAGCCGCAGCCGGTTTTGCCAGTAGTCGGAGAAGGCGTTCGGGCTGCTCTCGACCAGAAAGCCGGTCGCCTGCTGCCAGCGCAACCACCCGACGAGCCAGTCGTTCAGCAACCTCTCAGGCGCATCCCGCGCGGCGTTGTCCTCGAGCCAGAACTTCTCGAGCGACCGCGCGGCCTCCAAGGCGGACTTCGACGCCGCGTTCTCGTCCCTGCCGGGCTCAAGCAGCGCGTACCAGGCAAGCAGGGCGCACACGGCACCCCCCGAGGTGCCGCTCAAGGCCACGAAGTTGTAGCGCTCGTCTTGCAGGAGCCTCTTAAGCGCGCCGGCAGTAAAAGCCGTGTGGCTGCCGCCGCCCTGGCAGGCGATGGCTATCCGCTTCTTCTCAGCTTCTCTCTCCAACAGACGTCCTTCCGGATGGATTACGTTCCATGAGAGCATACTCGACTCTGTCTCAGGCTATTACCACGGCTGCAACCCCGGAGACGAGATCTCGGACCCGAAGTCCACGTAGTATCTGACCGAGCGACGGTCGAGGTTCTCTCCGGATGCGCTCCCTCGGCTCGACGCGCAGTTCGCGGTCTACATCTCTGTCTCCGGGCAGCTCCACCGTGGTTGTCCACTTTGCTCTCGTCTCCGAGGGCTACGGAAACTGTAGACGATGAATCCGCGATGAATGCCGGCAAACCAGCCAGGCGTTTTGGATCACCACCGCTATTGGCCGGGGGTCATCCCGAGCGACGCGGTGGGATTTCCTTCGTAGTAAGCTAACGGGGCTTTGGTCGCTCCGACGTCTTCTAGCTAGGTTTGCGTATCTTCGGCAAGCGCCGCTTCGTGGTGCTGGCGTTCGCCTTGCTCGTGATCTTCTGGGGTTCGTCGTTCGCTGTCGTGAAAGTGGGTTTGGGGTACTCGTCGCCTCTCCTCTTCGCCGGCCTGAGGTCGCTGACCGGGGGCCTGGCGATGATCCTCGTCGCCATCTTGTGGGGCGGGAGCCCCAGCCTGCGACGCGACTGGCTCGTATTCGTGCTGCTCGCCCTCTTCAACGTCGCGCTGTTCATAGGGTTCCAGACCTACGCTATCGTGTACCTGCCCTCGGGCTCGGCGGCGGTGCTCGTCTATCTGCAGCCCATACTGGTCGGGCTCCTGGCCTGGCCGATCCTGGGCGAGCGGCTCACGGTGGCCAAGGTCGTCGGTCTCGTGCTCGGGTTCTCCGGGATCGTCGCGGTGAGCGCTGGCAGCTTCTCGGGGTCCGTGGGCGCCCTCTCGCCCCTCGGCGTGACCTTTGGCGCTACCTCGGCGCTGTGCTGGGCACTCGGGACCGTGTTCTTCAAGAGGTACGAGGCGCGGGTGCCCACGCTGTGGGCGGTCGCGGTGCCCTTCGTGGCCGGCGGGGCGGTGCTCACGGCCGTAGGGCTCCTCGTCGAGTCCTGGGGAGGGATCACCTGGAACCGGCCCTTCGTGGCCAGCATGCTGTACTCGGGGGTAATCGGGATCTCGCTCACTTGGGTGATCTGGTTCGCCCTCGTGCGCGCCGGCGAGGCAAGCCGGGTCGCCTCCTACATCTTCGCCGTGCCCCTCACCGCGGTCCTGATCGGGGTCCTCTTCCT
>DATACV010000446.1:0-16675 GCA_036258875.1 Rubrobacteraceae bacterium | reverse complement strand
CGCACCGCGAAGCTCGCGCCGTGATCGGAGGATTTGGCTGAGGCCGCGGGCGCGTTCGCGAGGGCGGAGATGAGGAGAAGGATGCCTGCGAGCGCCGCTACGACGAGCGCCGTGGCGGCCCGGGTTGCGTAGCTTCGCGTTGACCACTCCATCATGCTCCCCCTCGACTCCGGACGAACGCCACCCTGGAGAGTACCGTAGCCGATGCGGCTAATGATATATGCATGCGGGCGGGGCGTCCACCGGGCGGGACGCTAGCCGTTGGGGCGGGCGTAGCGGGCGACGATCGCGAGGGCGTCGAGGTCGGGGTCGAGCTGGCGGCTGATGCCGTCGAGGAGGCCGATGGCCCGGCCCACCAGGAGGAGCCGGGGCGGGAGGTCGCCCACGCTCGCGCCGAGCTTGCGGCCGAGGTCCCCGAGGTCGTCCGTCTCGCCCTCCTCGCCGCCGAGGAGCACGCCGACGAGCCCGAGCAGGGTGAGGTAGTCCGTGTCCTCTCCCACCGGCACGCCCGCCTCCCGCAAGGAGGCGGTGATCTCGTCGAGGTCCCCGCTCCTCATGGCCGTTACCATCCGCGCGAGCGAGGCGACGAAGGAGGGCTCGAGCGCGAGGGTGAGCCCGTGGTCGAGGAGGACGAGGCGGGGACCGGGCTGCACCAGAAGGTTCCCGGGGTGGGGATCGGCGTGGAGTATGCCGCGGCGGAACAACTGGTCGGCGTAGGCGTCGGTCAGGAGCTCGGCGGTCTCGCGCGGCGAGATGCCTGCCCTGCCGAGGGCCTCTTTGTCGGTGATCCTGGCGCCCTCCACGAGCTCCATGACGAGCAGCCGCTCTGTGGTGAGCGGCCTCACGACCTCGGGGACTACCACGTCGTGGCGGTCCGAGAGGGCGCTCCGCAGGTCCTCCATGGCCCCGGCCTCGCGGCGGAAGTCCAGCTCCAGGGGGAGCGTCCAGCTCAGGTAGTCCGCGATCGGCTGGAGCCTGACTTCAGGCTCAAGGCGCGCGACGGCCCGGAAGATCGCCTCGAGGGCATCCAGGTCGGCCTCGATGAGGGCTGCGACGCCAGGGTACTGAACCTTGACGGCGACGGGCCGTCCGTCCGCGAGCCGGGCGCGGTGCACCTGCGCGATCGAGGCCGCCGCGATGGGCGTAACATCGAAGCTGGAGAAGACCTCGGAGGTGGGGCTGCCCAGCTCGCGGGCGACCGCCTCCTCGATCACCGCGGCGGGCTGGGGTGGCACGCGGTCCTGCAACGAGGAGAGCCCGTGGACGTATGGGGCGGGCAGGAGGTCCGGGCGGGTCGAGGCGAACTGTCCGGCTTTGATCAGGGTCCCCCCGAGCGCCTCGGCCGCGTCGAGCAGGCGCCCTGCCCCGCGCCGGTGCGCGAGCTCCCAGTCCTCGGGGCGCACCAGATCGGGGAACCACCGCCCCCGCTCCCGCAGCGCCGCGTACCCCAGGTACACGTCCGACGCGAGCGTGCCGAGCAACGCGGTCCGCGGCGAGGAGACGGGAGGGCGGAGGCCGGGCGGCGTCCCGGCACCAGGGTAGCCACGACCCAGGCGCTCCCCAACCGCGAGCGTCGCCCACGCCCACAAGAACCACTGCGCCCGCGCGAGGTCGCCGGAGCGGGCGAGGTAGGCGCCATCCGGCGTCCCGGGCGCGCTCTCGCGCACCGCCCGCGCCTCCTCCCCCGAACGCCGCGCCGCCCGCGCCACCACCTCCCCGGCGCCGAGGGCCGCGCGGCTCCACGATCGGGCATCCCCGAAAACGCCGCGGAACGCCTCTTCCGCGCCGTAGGGTCGCCGCGTCATGCTCCGCTCCTCGACACGGCGGTTGAGTATATGCGAAAAGGGACCAACGCTCTGTATACTATTCAAGAGGTGGGTGTGACCGGCGGCGCCGGACGTCCGTGGGGAGGCCGTGGGGAAGAAGGATCTGGCAACCGGGAGGGCGGGGAAGAGGTCCCGGCGCCTCCTGTTGCTCACCTTCACCCTGGTGCTGGCCATCCTCGCGGTCGCGAAGTGGTCCTGGATCGACGCCCAGGTCCGCGCCGTGGCGGTGCTCTCGCCTGTTCTGGAGGCGCCCGTCCTGACGCGGGTCGTCGAGGCCGCGACCGGCGAGCCGCGCCTGGAGGATACCTCCGTCGCGGGGAACCCGGCGCTCGTCGCGAAGCCCAGAGGCGAGGGGCCGTGGCCTGCGATCTTCTTCGTCAACGGCGTCGTCACCGAGGGCCGGGAGCTACCGGAGGTGCGGCGGCTGGCGGAGGGGCTGGCGCGGGCGGGGTACCTCGTGGTCGTCCCCGACCTGCCGGGCCTGAGGCGGGGCGAGATCCGGCCCCAGACGGTGCAGGAGACGCGCGAGGTAGCCCGGGCGGTGGCAGAGCACCCCGACGCGCGCGACGGCGGCGTTAGTCTGTTCGGGGTCTCGACAGGCGCCACGCTCGCCCTCATCGCCGCCGGTGATGAGGAGGTCGCGGAGAGGACCTCCGTGGTCGCCGGCGTGGCCCCCTTCACCGACGTGAGGACCGTCCTGAGCACGGCCACGACCAGTCACTACCGCGCCCCGGACGGGGAGATGGTTCCCTACGAGGCTGACCCCTTCCTCGCCGGGGTCATCACGCAGTCCCTGGTCTCCACGCTGCCGCCCAGCAGGGACCGGGACGTGCTCCTCGACGAGCTGGAGGAGGTGGACCGGCTGCGGCCCGAGTTCCTCGCCGACTTGCGGGAGATGGGGGCGGAGGCGAGCAGCGTCGCGAACCTGCTCGAGAACACGGACCCGGAGCGCTTCGACGACCTCTACAGGGGGCTGCCCGACGGGGTGCGCACCAAGGTGGAGCAGCTCTCGCCGCTCTCCGGCGAGAGGCGCCTCGAGGTCCCCGTCGAGCTGATCTCCGGCCCGCACGACAAGTACTTCCCCGTCTCCGAGTCGCGGGCCGTCGTGCGGATCGCACCCCACGCCCGCGTGACCGTGACCGGGGCGCTCGACCACGTGGAGCTCAGCACCTCGGCCCGGGACCTCCCCGCCCTGCTCCTCGTCGACGGCTTCTTGGTGCGCTCCCTTCGCGAGGCGCGGCTGTAGGGCTTCGCGAACCGCCCCTACAACCGCTCCAGCGAGCGGTACAGGAGGTCGAAGAAGCCCTCGCGGTCGAGGCGCACCCCGACCTCGGCGTTGGGCCGTCTGCCCGTGACGCCGTAGAAGTCGCAGACGGTCTCGCCGCGGGTCAGCTCGCTCTCGCACTCGACGTCCACCCGCATAGGCCGCGTCTCGAGCAGCGCCGGCTCCAGGACCGCGGCGACGGCGACCGCGTCGTGCAGCGGCGGCGCGTCGAAGCCGTAGATGCTCTCGTACGTCGCGGCGAAGAACTCCAGCAGCCCCGCCACCACGCTCCCGATGCGCCCGAGCTCCCGCAACCTCTCCCTCTCGGCGGGACCGGCCCCGGCCTGGTGGGTCACGTCGAGGCCGCTCATGGTTATAGGTAGGCCCGACTCGAAGACCTCGCGGGCCGCCTCGGGGTCGACGTAGACGTTGAACTCCGCGGCGGGCGTGGTGTTGCCGAGCCCGATGCTCCCGCCCATGAGCGAGATGCGGGCTATGCGGTCTTTCAGTTCCGGGTACTGCCGCAGAAGGATCGCGACGTTCGTGAGCGGTCCCACGGGTACGAGGGTAACGGGTTCGGGGGATCTCTCGATGGTGGCTGCGATCAGCTCGGTCGCGCCGCGCGCGTCTGGTTCGAACGACGCCTCCGGGATCTCCGGCCCCGCCAGCCCGCTCTCGCCGTGGATGTCCTCAGCGGTGCGAAGCAGCCTGATGAGCGGCGCGGCGGCTCCGGCGGCGACCGGTACGTCGGGACGTCCGAGGAGGGACAGTACGCGGAGGGCGTTGCGGGTCGTCTTCTCCAGCGGCACGTTGCCGGCGACGGTGGTGACGGCCAGGAGGTCCAGGGCCGGAGCGCCGCAGGCGAGCATGATCGCCACGGCGTCGTCGTGGCCGGGGTCCACGTCCAGTATGATCGGCGTCGGGCTCGTGATGCTCCTCTCTGTCGCAGACCGGCCAAGAGGCTACGCTCGTAATCTATCCTCCGCACGGTGCGATGTATAGCGGCACCTTTTCCATCGTCGGGCAGGAAGTAATGTAGCATCGCGTGAGCCCGTTCCCGCCGGATGGCGACGGTTTTCGGGGCTGACGGTGTGAGCCTCGCGCCGTAGAATAGACCCATGCTAGGACGTTACGCCGAGCTCAAGGCCCAGCTCCCGCCGGGGACCGTGCTCTTCTACCAGGTAGGCACCTTCTTCGAGACCTTCGAAGAGGACGCGAAGACCATCTCGCGCGAGCTCTCGATCCGGCTTACGAGCCGCGAGGCCGCCGGGGAGGGCCGGGTGCCGCTCGCCGGGGTGCCGGGCCACGCGTTGCAGGAGCACGTCGCGGTGCTGCTCAGGAAGGGGCACTCGGTCGCGATAGCCGAGCAGCGGCCGCACCCGACGAAGCCGAAGCAGTTCACGCGCGAGATCTCGCGCATCCTCACGCCCGGGACCGTGATCGAGGACAACGTCCTCTCGGCGGGGCGGGCGAACTACCTGGCGGCGATCAACGTCCGGGACGGCAAGGCGGGTGTCGCGATAGTCGAGGCCTCGACGGGCGAGTTCACCGGGACCGAGGTGCCCGAGGAGGACCTCTCCGCCGAGCTGGAGCGCTGGTCGCCCAGAGAGATGGTGGTCCCCGAGCGGACGGCCGCCGAGGCCCTGCCTAGGGTACGGGCCGCCATCAGCCCGGCGCCGCGCTGGACCTTCGAGCCCTCGGCGGGGGAGAAGGCACTCACGCGCCACTTCGGGGTCTCGAGCCTCAAGGGTTACGGGCTCGACGGGAGGGGCGCGCTCGTCGGGGCGGCGGGGGCCCTGATCCAATACCTCTCCTCGATGCGCGGCGGGAGCCCGCCCGAGCAGGTCGTCAACTTCAGGCCCTACGACCCGGGCTCGGGGATGGTCCTGGATACGGCCACGCGGCGCAACCTCGGCCTCGACGAGCTCATCGAGACCATAGACCGGACCCGCACCCCCATGGGCCAGCGCGCCCTCAGGCGCTGGCTCGAGCGACCCCTCCTCGAATCGGACCGCATAAACCAGCGCCTGGAGGCGGTCGACGCCCTGGCCGGAGACTACATGCTGCGGGAGGAGGCGCGCGAGCACCTCGGCCGCATCCCCGACATCGAGCGCATCGCCACCCGCATCGTCAGGCTCTCGGCCACGCCCAACGACCTGCTCTCCCTGGGGAGCGCGCTCGAGGCTTTAGGTCCCCTCAAAGCTTCGCTGGCCAGCGCCGCCGGGAGAAGCTCGCTCATCGAGCGGGCGCTCGCGGCGATGGAGGAGCCGCCCGGGGTGAGAGAGCTCATCGCGGCGGCCATCTCCGAGGAGGAGGGGGAGATCATAAGGGCAGGCTACTCCGGCGAGCTGGACGAGGCCCGCGAGTTCCGCGACGGCGCCCACGACTGGCTCACCCGCTTCGAGGCGCAGGAGCGCCTGAAGACCGGCCTCAAGACCCTCAAGGTCGGCTACCGCGACGGCGAGGGCTACTTTATCGAGGTGGGGGGCAGGGAGACCCACGCCGTGCCGGAGCGCTACGAGCACCGCAAGGCCCTCAAGCACAACGCCCGCTACGTCACCGTCGAGCTCAAGGAGCACGAGTCCAGGATGCTCACAGCCCGCGACGAGGTCGAGCGCCTGGAGCGCCGCATCCTCTCCGAGATAAGGGCTGCCGTCAAGGACGCGGCCCCCGAGCTGCAGAAGATAGCCCGCGCCGTCGCGGTCGCTGATGTTATCTCCTCCTTCGCCGCCGCCGCCGTCGAGCTGCGCTACTGCAGGCCCGGGGTGACGGAGGAGCGGGGGATAAAGATAATCGCGGGCCGTCACCCGGTCGTCGAGCACAACACAGAGACTCCCTTCGTCCCCAACGACGCCCTCGTCGACGGCGACTCGAGGCTCCAGATAATCACCGGCCCCAACATGGCCGGCAAGTCCGTCTACCTGCGCCAGGTCGCCCTCATAACCCTCCTCGCCCAGACTGGCTCCTACGTGCCCGCCGAAGAGGCCACGCTCGGGGTAGTCGACAGGATCTTCACGAGGGTAGGGGCCGAGGACCGGCTTGCGAGCGGGGAGTCCACCTTCATGGTCGAGATGACCGAGGCGGCGAGTATTTTGAACGCCGCGACGGAGCGGAGCCTCGTCATACTGGATGAGGTAGGGCGCGGCACCTCGACCTACGACGGGATGAGCCTCGCGTGGGCCATAGCCGAGTACCTGCACGACGACGTGCAGGCCCTCACCCTCTTCGCCACCCACTACCACGAGCTCACCCGCCTGGCCGACATGCTGCCCGGCTGCCGCAACCACAAGGCCACCGTGGAGGAGATAGGCGGCGAGATCGTCTTCCTCCACCGCATCGAGGAGGGCGCCGAGTCGTCTTCCTACGGCGTCCACGTGGCGAGGCTCGCCGGGCTCCCGCGCCAGGTGACCGACCGGGCCGGCGAGATCCTCTCCCGCCTCGAGTCCGAGGGCGTCAAGGACTTCGCGGGCTAACACCATGAGTCACTTCCCCCGACTCCTCGTCGCCGAGGAGGCTGTCGAGTACGGGGGACGGGTCCGTATCCTCGCGCCGGAAGTGGCCCACAGAATCGCCGCCGGGGAGGTCATAGAGCGGCCGGCCTCGGCGGTCAAGGAGCTGATCGAGAACTCTCTAGACGCCGGGGCCTCAAGGGTGGAGGTAGAGATAGAGGGGGGCGGGATCTCGCTGATCCGGGTGCGCGACGACGGCTCGGGGATGTCCCCCGAGGACGCGGAGAGAGCCGTCGGGCGGCACGCCACGAGCAAGATCCTGAGCGCCGACGACCTCGCCCGCGTGGACACTCTAGGCTTCCGGGGCGAGGCGCTACACGCCATCGGCGCCGTCTCCTCGCTCGCCCTCACCACGCGCGAGCGCAGCGACGAGCTGGGCGCCCGGGTCTCCGTCTTCGCTGGCGAGATCGTCGAGTCCCTACCCGCCGCCCACCCGCCCGGGACCACGGTCGAGGTGCGCAACCTGTTCCTGAACCTGCCGGTGCGACGGGGCTTCCTGGGGACGGAGCGGGCCGAGGCGAACGCCGTCGCCACGGTCGTCGAGTCGCTGGCGCTCAGCCGCCCCGGTATAGGGTTCTCCCTGCGCTCAGAGGGGCGCGGGGTGCTCGCGCTGCCGACCGCAGCCAACCTGAGGGAGCGCATCTCACAGGTGCACGGCCTCGAGCTCGCGCGCAGCCTCGTCGCCCTCGAAGACCCGGTGGTGTGGGGGTTCGTGAGCCCCATCTCGGTGAGCTTCCCGACGCGGCGCTACACCCATGTGGCGGTCAACGGCCGGGTCGTGGACACGGACTCGTTAGCACCCGCGATCTCCAAAGCCTACGCCGACCTCCTGCCCAAGGGACGCCACCCTGCGGCGTTCCTGCGCCTCGAGCTCGGCCCCGGCGAGGTGGACGTCAACGTCCACCCGGCCAAGAGCGCGGTGCGCCTGCGCGGAGGCCGCTCGGCCTACCCGCTCGTGGTCGGCACGATCCGGGCCGCGCTCGCGCTGGAGAGGGACGCCGGAGCCGGCGCGGCGCGGGAGGAAGGGGACACGGAGCTCACCCCCATCGGGCAGTTCGCCGGCAGGTGCATCATCGCCCAGGAGGGGGACGAGCTCATCATCCTCGACCAGCACGGGGCGCACGAGCGCGTCCTCTACGAGAGGCTGCTCAAGAACCCCACCGCCGCGCCCGTCGCGCTACCCGACCCCGTGGTAGTGCGTCTGCCCAAAGACCTCGCCCCCGAGGCGTGGAGCTTCGAGGCCGAGCTCGACTCTCTAGGCTTCAGGTTCGAGCCCTTCGGCGACGGAGCGCTGCGGGTCTTCGGGGTACCGGAGTCGGTCGTGGACGCGGGGGCGGCGCTCCTGGCTGCGGTGGGCGCGCTCGCTGGGGGCGAGGACCTCGCGAAGGCGCTGGCCTGCAAGGGATCTACCAGGTTCGGGCAGGACCTCTCGCGCGAGGAGATGGAGGGGCTGCTCGAGGAGTGGGCGTCTTGCGAGTTCAAAGATGTCTGCCCCCACGGCCGTCCTATAGTGAAGCGCGTGAGGCTCGCGGAACTGCTGCGCGAGTTCGGCAGGCTCTAGGGCCGCATCTGGAAGACCCCCCGACGTTCTGTTCCATGACTCGTAGGTATCCGATCAGGCGGCAGAGTGTGCCCGGCGCAGGGATGGCACGCCGTCACGAGGGTGAGGGTAGAGGCAAGGGCCGCGCTGGAGCAGGCCGAGGAGCTGCGTAGGGTGCTGGAAGGTGGCACGGCGTGGGACGCAAGAGAGCACGCTTTTTGAGGAACATACGCATAGAGGCGATGGCACAGCGGAGGTGAGCGAAGCGACGGAGCGAATTAGCGTACCCCTTGGGGAAGGCTGATAGGGGGATGAAATGAACTCTGCCTGGAGAGAATCGCTCGACGTAGCCATAAGTCTTGGCGGCGTCATAAATACCCTCTGGCAGTTCTACCTAACGGTCATGGTAGCTGTCGTCGCGGGACTGCTTTTTACCGATCGCCGTCTGAACAGATATCAGAAATTTATGGCTACCATAGCCTTCGGCTTGTTCGCCGGCTTTAACTGGTTCATCCTTTTCGACACATACGACCTCTTCAACGCCGCTCTTGACGAAGTTAGGGCACAGGCCGAGATAGCTGGTGCCGACGCTTTTGCAAGCGAATCGTTGAGAAGTAAGCTGAGTACTATCGATATAGCTCCCTCTTGGCTCCCGATACTTGTTCACGCAATAGCGGATGCCCTGGTAGTGTTCCTTATCTGGTCCAATAGGTTCAGAAGTCCGAGGAACCCCGACTCGATCAACACGCCGGGAAGTTCCTAGGGAAACGCCGTCCGACGGTGTCATCCCCTACACGGGCGCAGGATACTCGTCGGGCTGGGGCGAACCTTTGGGGCCGGAGCTGTTAAACCCTGTCTGGGACACACTCGCCATACGAGGTCCTCTACTCAGCTATTCAACCTTGGCGTAATGCATCGACAATGGCCGCGGTGTTCATATATTCCTGGAACCGCGTGATCCTCCCATCACGCACGGTGAATACGTGCACGAAGTCGCTCTCCCACTCCCGACCAGTGGACTTGGCCTGCCACGCATAGTGACCCAGCGCCACGACCTTATCATCTTGGGCTACGAATTCTCTTGGCTCGAATTGCCGAACCTCTTCGGTGTCAGATAGAGCCTGAAAGAACTGTCCTACGTGCTCACGCCCATGCCAGCGCCCAGCGGTCGGCACGTCTTCTACCTCAGGAAGCTGCCATTCGACATCCTCGGAAAGTGAGTCGAGCAGCGCCGGGATATCTCCGCTTTGAAAGTAGCCGTAGGCTCGTTGCACCAGCTCCGTGTTTTCTTGTTCGCTCATGGCCAGCACCTCCTTTCCGACCCGCCTAGAGAACCTAGCGGGCATACCCCTTTCCACTACATGCATGATGCCACCCAATGTAGATCGGCGCATCCCAGAACGGGCTTTTGTCACAGAGGCAAGGATTGGACCGGGGCATCCTCGTGCAAGGAGCCCCGGCCCGGTGGATCCTCTGCAGTCGCGGCGCCTGGCCGCGACTGCAGACGTCAGTCGCTGGCCTGTTCGTAGGTCAGCATCTTGATGCGCAACCTCTCCTCCTCCGCGCGATCGCGGGTCTTCGCCTTCTTGGGCTTGAGGTCGGCCGAATAGACGTACTCCCGATGCTGCCCGCCGTGAGGATCTTCGTCGGTGCTGATCCTGCGGACCTGTTCCTCGCGGACTCGGTCCTCGCGCACGCGAGACATGAACTTGCCGCTCCCTCCTTTACTCACGCTTTCGAAGCTTGCCAACAGATTACCTACCAGGACGGCGGACGAGCTAAACACGAAAGCGCCACAACGGCTTCGATCCCAACGCTGGTAGATGGCGCATCCCCCTAACTGGTGGCTCTTGCCAGGGGCCCGCACCAGTGGCTGTCGGTCAACCCTCAGGCTGGTGAGCTCCTCTTCCAACAGCGCGTGGTACTCCGCACGCTCCTCCTTGCCATTGAGCCCCTTCATGTAGCCCTCCACCCACGAGTAGTGACGCTCCTCGATACGCTCCCAGAGGAGGCTCGCTTGCCACTCGGTCGCCTTCTTGTCGCGGTGCGGTCCATCCCGCACCTCCCTAAGCTGACTGCCTGCCTCGGTCTCGGCTACTTGGAGCCCCGACCGGTAGAAGGTGGCACTATGGCTTTGTTACAAGCGCTTGGGCTTGGACGTGGCAGTCGCCGCTGCGGTGGGCCGAAAACACGTCTATCGTCGTTACAGTTGACCCTTGTACCTGTAGGGTGATGTACTCCCCGCTAGCCGCCGCGCCTTGCTCGAAGGCTCCGTTCGGAGCGAGCTCCCCGAAATGGTTGGGGTTCGTCGACCCGTTGTCAGAGAACACGTTCACGGTATTCGATCCGGTGTTGCGGATCCTTAACCATCCGTTGGTCGTCAGGTCAGTCGGGCACCTGTACGAGAGAAGCAAGCCGGGGTCCGGCAACTCGAAGAAGATGTTATAGAAACTGCCGTCAGGAGGCATGGCCTCCGCGCGGTGTCGCGCTAAGCCGCGTCCCTCGATGAAGCCGTTGGCCACCTCGCTGTCGCGCGCTATCGCGTTGTCGATGTGGGCCTCAGCCACCGCACCGCTCGTTATTTCCCCGCCAGAGTGGGCGTGAGCGGCATTGGCGAACTCGGTGGAGTCCAGGCCGTCGAGCTCGTCGGCCGAGAGGTTGGTCGCCGTGCCCGCCTCGGCGCTTACCTTCAAAGGAGCCTGGCCATCCGCAACACCGAGGCTAAGGGCGGGTCCCCCGCTCTTGTTGGTCACCACCAAAGCAGACTTCACCGCGTCTGAGAGCGTGCTCACGAGGGCCGTTGGCGCTGTTGCCGGAGCGGTGGCCGTCCCCACCCTGTTGGAGTGCCCGAGGTGCAACAGCTTGGCGTCCACGCCCGTGTGGGCGAGGGCGGTGTTGGTCGCTCCTACGGCCAAGGCGAAGAGGATCGCCAGGCCAACCACCCCCGAGGTAGCCCTACCCATCCACATCAGCTTGCTTGCCACGCTCCTCAGCACGCTCTACTCCTTTCTTTCGCCATCTCTCTTCCAGACCCCACCCTAACGGGAGAGCGTCTCCAGGCCGTTACGAGAAGCGTTACGGGAGAGAATTGTTCTCTAACTTCTGAATCCGAACTCTATTTGAGAACGGCGTCCCGTCATCATGAGGCAGAGTCCCGACTTCGTCGGGAAGAATGTCCCGGACGCGTAGATTCGTAAGGGCGAGCGCTCGCGCCTAGCGTCCCTCTTCCCTGCCCATGCCGGTCTCGCACGAAAAGGCCCGGACCCCGCATGACCCTGGCCCGGTCGGCCAGTGGCGTGGCGCTACGCGATCAGCCGCATCTCCACCACGCCCTCTGGGCTGAGGCGTAATTCTGTTGTCGCAATCGGCGTTGACCGAGGCGGAGTCGGTCGCGCCAAGGGCCTAGCCAGCGCCTCAACCAGGATACCCCCGCCCGGTACGCCGCCACGAGGGCCAGGGTGGAGGCGAGGAGGCGCCAGCGGCAGACTCGTGTCACCATAGGGAGGTGAGCCATAAAGCTGCCCTGAGATGAGACACGCCGCGAGACGGAGGGGTACGGATCGTGGTTGAGCTATTCTCTCACCTCCTGCTGGTAGGGCTCGGAGCCGCCATAAGCCCCGTGGCGGCCACCATCTGCTTCTCTTTGCTGGGAACGCGCAAGCCCCTGGCAAACGCCCTAGCCCTCACGCTCGGCTACGGTGTAGTCCTCGCCGTTATATCCGTTGGCGCCTTGGCCTTCTTCGGGGGCAGGCCGGAGCTCGGCGCAGGCCGCCACTCCGACATTAGGAACACCTTAGACGCGGCCATCGGAGCGCTGCTGATCGTGTTTGCCCTGAAGGCACTCCTCCACACCCCGGACCCCAATGCCCCACCGCCGAAGTGGGTGGCGGCCGTATCCTCCATCACCCCGCCGAGAGCGGTCCTGTTAGGGATGGTGCTGGTCTTGACCAACCCCACCACGCTGGCGCTATACGTCTCGGGCTTGAAGGAGGTGGTGGTGGCGAGCCTCGGCGCGGTGGAAGATGCGGTGGTGCTCTTGGTGTTCATCCTGCTGGTGGAGTTAGAGTTCTTGGTGCCGATCTCCGCCTACGCCGCGACGCCACAACGGACGCTTGCCCTGATGGAGGCCATACACAAACGGTTAGAGAGACACGGGCGGTCCATCGAGGTTGTCGTCTTGTCGGTCCTTGGGGCGCTGCTGCTGCGCAAGGGACTTGCAGGGCTGTTATGAGAGGGCTTCGTAGGTGATGCCTTCCGAGAACATGCACTAGCTGCGCCGTATCCTGCGCTAAGCCTTACCCGCCTTTGCCTCCTCGCGGGCCTCGCGGTGAAGACGTTAGTTGGGCGCAATCACAGCGTCTTCCGCAACCGCCCGCTCTACCTCCTCCCACTCCACGCCGCGTGCGCTGAACCGCGCCACCACGGAGCCATCGGCACGCAACAAGGCCAGCGCGTCTGCGTCGCGCTCTACGTGGTAGCCATCGGGTAGCAAGGGATGCGAAAGAGTCACGTCTTAGCCCGCGATAGTAGCGAAGCCCTGCGTGCGGCCATCTCCGTTTCGAAGACCACATCGTCAGCGACTGATTGCAAGTAGTCTATGATGTCGGTTTGGTTGAGTGAGCGTGCGTGATCTAAAGCGCTAATCAGCCACGACAGGTCTACCGTCTCTTCACGCTCACTCAGCATCAACCGCTTGTCCTTCCCCTTAGTCTACCCAAACGTTCGCTTCCCGCCCTACGCGATAGCGAATAGCACGAGAATATCTGAATGACGTCCCTATTGGTGTGTTGGAGAGCACAGATCCCAGTCTGATGCGTGCAAGAGCAGTAAAATCCCTACGCTCCGATGGTACAGCCTACAGTGGCTTTGAGGATCCCGCCCAGTCACGCTCGATGGCTCCCGGTGTTCTGCTGCCCCGCCTCCCCTCCTCGCGGGCCTCGCCACCGCCAGGCGGTCAGCTCAACTAACATCAAGCCGTCAGGACTGAGCCAAACTCGAAAGGGAAGCACTTCAGTTGTCGCAATCGGCGTGGGCCGAGGCGGAGACGGTCGCGACAACGGTTGTCGCTGGAGGTTCTCCGTGCGGCCGAGAACTGGGGGTTCTAAGAAGTTCGCAGAGAGCCCCGGTTCAACACCTACGAGGGTAGCGGGGCTATGGGCTTTGGGGATGACCTTCGCCTGCCTAGAAAGTCGATCCTCGTCGGTCGGTATACGCCGCACGCGGTTGGGCGGTGGCCGACTTCGGGCTGAAGGAGGCGTGCAACTCACCGAGTGCTCGTCTCATCCCTTGGTATTGCTGCTTTCCAAGGAGTCGCTGAAAGCTCCGCTCCAGGTTGTCGATCGCCTCGGCAGCGGTCGAGATCGTGTCCAGCCCCTTCTGCGTCGGAACGACCAGCTTCGCTCTACGGTCCTCTGGCTCCGGCCTGCGCTCCACATAGCCCTTCGACTCGAGTTCGTCTATGAGCTCCACCATGGATGGCCTACTCATCCCGGCGCGATCGGCCAGCGTGCTGAGCCTCGTGCCATCGGCGTCTATGTTCGCGAGCACAGCCCCGTACTTAGGGCGGAAATCCGGATGCCCCCCGTCTCTGAGCGCGACGATGAGACGACGCTCGAAGCCCTGATACACGTGCAACAGGAGCGTCCCGGTGTTGAGGCCGGACGAAGGGCTTGCGCCAGCCTGCCCCGTCCGTTCGGATTTTTCTTCGCTTGTCCTATTGACAGCCAAAAGGTTCCCCACTACAGTTCAGTTGCCTAACTATTAGGTAGGCTATACATTAGGTATATGAACTAGTGTACCAGAAAAGCGACAGGAAGGAGAAGGGCATGGACACCAACCTGAGCCCCTACGCGCTAGGCTCGGAGGACGGAGAGGACCTCTGGTTTTTCGGCACCCTAGCGACCTTCAAGGCCACCGCCGAGCAGACCGGCGGGCGCTTCATGCTCCTCGAGCAGCTCGCCCCGGGCGGGATGGCCACCCCGCTGCACGTCCAGCCCGACGACGACGAGTCCTTCTACGTTATGGAGGGCGAGCTGACGTTCTACCTGGAGGATGGCGAACCCATACCGGCATCGGCGGGGTCGTTCGTCCACATCCCCAAGGGCGTCGCGCACGCCTTCCGGGTGGACTCGCGGACGGCCCGGATCCTCAACCTGAGTACCCCCCAGCACGAGCACTTCTACCGCGCCGCCGGGGAGCCGGCCCGTGGACGGTTCCTCCCGCCGGAGGGGCCGCCGGACATGGACAAGGTGGGGTCTGCTGCAAGGCAGTACGGCGTGGAGATACTCGGCCCACCACCGGGCGCCAACGTATAGAGGCGAGGACAAGCTACCCCTATTCCCCGAGTGCGTGCAAGGGGCGTTCCGCCAACTTCGCCTGTAGTGTGTTCTCCATCTCGCCATCGGCCAGCACCCTAACGTGAAACGGCAATCCCGTTGTCATAATCGGCGTCCGTCGACACGGAGTCGGTGGCGACAACGGCTCTTCCGGGGAAGATGTAGCCTGGTACGCCGGGATGCGGACCAAGGTGGAGGCGAAGGCAACGCTTGAGCAGGCGGAGCGGCTCAAGAGCATGCTGGAGAAGCTAGGCGAGAAGCTCCACGCGCACGGCTAGTAGGGATATCATTGGCTTGCACTCGCACGGCTTTCGAAGAGACGGAGGTTGAGACCATGGCGCCCGAACCGGACCATAGCGAACCGCTCGAGCCCGAAGAGCCCACCCCCGACCTCGGGCGGGCCTTGTCCACCCTCTCGAACCGCGACCTGTTGGGCGCGCTGGACCTAACGCTCTTGGAGCTCGAAAGGCGCCTTTACCGCTACGCTCACGAGGGAGAGGAGCTCATATACATGGCCGACGAGGGTCTGCTCTTGGCGTCCCGTGCAGGAGCCAGGCTGGGCCAGGCGCTCTCGGCGGCCGAGCACGCCGAGGCTCACCTGCAGGTGGTAGGTGTGGGCGAGTGGAATCCTACCAGCACCCACCCCTCCTGGGATAATGAGCCGAGGATCGCCGAAGAAGGCCCTCGTACCGAAGAGGATTCCTAGTTTCATTCACGCCCCTCCGCGCGAGTCTCGCGCGGCTACAGCGCGACCTCCACTTGCACCTCGACATCCGTATCGACCACAGCTCGAAACGTCACGGACGCCGTTGTCCCAACTGGCTTGCACCCCCTAGAAGGCGGTAGTAGCCCATACCTGACGACGCGGCTGTTTCGCCGAAGCTAAGATTCGTCGGGTATACCTATCAACCGAAGCATAGGGGAGGAGTGAACAGATGAACGGGGCGGCAAGCTTGGTCAAGACGTTGTCCGGTGCGGGAGTGGAGGTGTGCTTCGCCAACCCGGGAACCTCGGAGATGCACGTCGTCGCGGAGCTCGACCGGGTCGGGGAGCTACGGTGCATACTCGGGCTGTTCGAGGGCGTTGCCACAGGCGCGGCCGACGGCTATGCGCGAATGGCGGAAAAGCCGGCCTCGACCCTTCTGCACTTGGGGCCCGGACTCGCCAACGGGCTCGCCAATGTGCACAACGCCCGACGCGCCAACACGCCGATGGTTAACATCGTCGGCGACCACGCAACCTACCACAAGCAGTACGACGCGCCGCTCGCCTCCGACGTCGAGGGCGTCGCGCGGCCCTTCTCGGACTGGGTTCGAACCTCGGCCGACTCTCGCTCGGTTGCACGCGACGGGGCGGCTGCCGTGGCCGCGGCGATGATCCCACCGGGTCGGGTTGCGACCTTGATCCTCCCTGCCGACGCCTCCTGGAACGAGGCCGACGGGCCGGCCTCGATGCCCCCTGTCGAGGGTCGACCGCCGGCCGCACCCGAGGCAATCTCCGAGGTCGCTCAGGTCTTGCGCTCTAGCGAGCCCGCAGTCTTGTTTATGGGTGGGCATGCCCTGCGCGAATCGGGTTTGATGCTGGCGGGTCGTATCGCCGCGAAGACCGGCGTGCGTCTTCTCGCGCAGACGCTCAACGCGCGGGTGGAGCGCGGGGCGGGGCGGGTCGCCGTCGACTTCCTGCCCTACCCCGTCGATGATGCCCTCGCGACCCTCGCCGACGCTCGCCACCTCGTGCTGGTCGGCTCGAAAGCACCGGTCGCCTTCTTCGCTTACCCCGGCAAGCCGAGCGTGCTAAGCCCGCCGCAATGCGAGACCCACACGCTCGCCACGCCCGGCGAGGACATCGTAGGAGCGTTGGAAGCGCTTGCCGAGGAGCTCGCCGCTCCGCAGAATGCCCCCGTCCAGGTACGAGAAAAGCACGCACCACCCTCGGGCGAAGCGATCACACCAGATGCGGCCGCCGCAGCGATCGGGACGCTACTTCCGGAAGACGCAATCGTCGTCGATGAGGCGCTCACCGCTGCTGCGACTTTCATGTCACGAACGCAGGGCGCGGCACCGCATGACTACCTACAGGTCACAGGCGGCGCGATCGGAATCGGGCTGCCGCTCGCCACCGGAGCGGCGGTCGCCTGTCCAGACCGCAAGGTGATCTGCCTGCAGGCCGACGGAAGCGCGATGTACACAGTGCAGGCTCTG
>DATACV010000445.1:0-3520 GCA_036258875.1 Rubrobacteraceae bacterium | reverse complement strand
GGCGTTCTTCGGGGTCGTCGCGCTCTTCTTCGTGCCCGCCCTGCTGCTCGGGGGAGGCGGCTTCGTCGGGAGCTTCGCGTACCCCGCTGATCGCGGCGTGCAGGTTGAGAGCCTCGCGGCCACCGCCCTCATGGCGGCCGGCCAGGTCAGCGAGGTCGTCTTCGAGTACGGCGCCTTCGAGGTCAGGGGCCGGGGCGCAGGGCTCGCGGGCGACCTGTCCCCGCTCGTGACGGTCATCCTGCTCCTCTCTACGGCGTTCTTCATGTGGAGGTCGTACCGCCGCGGCTCGGGGCCAAGGGCGTTCCCGCGCTACGCCGCTGCGCTTATACTGGCGTTCATGCTCGGCTCCAAGGTCCTCTCTCCGCAGTACGTGATCTGGCTCCTCCCCCTCGTCCCGCTGGGCGCCGGCGGCTTACCTGGCCTCGCCCTCTCGGCCGCATTCCTGGCGGCCTGCTACCTGACGACCCAGGTCTTCCCCACCCACTACGACGATCTCCTGAGCCTGCGCACCCCCGGGCCCGAGCTCCTGCTCGCCCGGAACCTCATACTCATCCTCCTGTGGGGTCTGCTGCTCTGGTTGCCGGGTGGTCGCGCCCCGGCCAAGGGGGCGTCGTGAAGGCGGTCTCGAGACGCGTCTCGGCGGCGGCGCTGGCGCTCGTGGTGCTCCTCGCGGCGACCGGCTTCGCGCCGGGTCCGCGCCTGAGCGAGGAGGAGGTGCGGGAGAGGGCGAGTTCCGTCCCGCAGCTGGAGGAGTACTACGCGAACCCGTCGGTCGAGACCTCGGTGGGCTACGAGGACGCCACCGACGCCTGGCGCGTCGTGCTCACGGAGGGGGCCTCGGGGGACCCCATCGCCTACCTGACCGTGGCCGACGACTCCGGCGAGGTGGAGGGCGTGAACGTCCTCTCCGTCGCCGATAACCTGAGCTACCCCTCGCTCACGGAGGAGGAGGCCGTGAAGCTGGCCCTCGCCGACGAGCGGGTGCAGGCGGAGCTCTCCGAGCACGGCCCCTACAGCACCGGCACCGAGTACGAAGACGGCGAGTGGACTGTCCGCTTCTACGTCGAAGAGGAGGGGTCCGTAGGCGGCAGGCCGACCGACAAGGGCAAGGAGGTCGCCGTCGCCGGGGTGGACGACCAGACCTGGGACGTCGAGTACGCATGGACCGGAGATCAGGTCGGCTGGCAGATGGCCCGCGGCGAGGAGGGAGCCTACGGCAAGCAGGCGAACTACTGGTACGTGTGGGGGCCGCTGGCGCTCGCCTTCGCCCTCGCCTTTATGCGCGCCGACAGGCTCCTCTCGCTGCGAAACCTCGACGTCCTGGCGCTGCTCGGGTTCCTCGTCTCGCACGGGTTCTTCCGCGAGGGGGGAGTCTACGAGGCGGTGCTGCTGTGGTACCCGCCCCTGATCTACCTGTTCTTCCGAACGTTGCTCATGGGGTTCGGGATCGGCGAGAGGGTCGAGAGGACGAGCAACCTCCCCACCTGGCTCCTCCTCGGGCTCGCGGGCCTCGCCGGCGGCCTCGTCCTCGGGCTCAACCTGGACTCCCGCGTCATTGATGTCGGCTACGCTGGGGTCGTGGGCGCTGACCTGATCCTGGACGGGGCCATCCCCTACGGGAACATGCCAGCCGACGTGGGCACGGGGGACACTTACGGGCCGCTGAACTACTTGCTCTACGTGCCCTTCGTGCTCCTCTTCGGCTTCTCGGGACAGTGGGACTTCCTCCCCGCCGCCCACGCCCTCACCTTCCTCGCCTTCGTGACCGGCGCCCTGGCGCTCTTCGTCGCCGGGTGGCGGCTCTCCGGGCCCAAGGTAGCGGCGGCGCTGACGTTCGCCTGGGCCGCCTTCCCCTACACCCTCTACGCGGCGAACAACAACACCAACGACATCGTCGTCGCGGCCGTCGCGTCGATCGGGCTCGCCGCGGCTACCTCGCCCCTGGGGCGCGGGGCTAGCGTCGTGGCGGGCTTCGCCGTGAAGCTGTACCCGATCATCCTCGCCCCCCTCTGGATGATGCACGACGGCGTGCGGCGCCGACCCGTTGTGGACTTCGTCCTCGGAGGCGTGGGTGTCTTCCTCCTCACCTTCTGGGTGCTCCTGATCGACGGCCGGCCCCTGGAGGCGGCCGGGCTCTTCTACGAGAGGACCATCGCCTTCCAGGGCACGCGGGAGTCCCCGTGGACGATCTTCGGCCAGGTCCCGGAGATCGGGTTCTTGCAGCAGCCGCTGCTGGCTGCCGTCATCGTGCTGGCTTTCGTCGTGGCAGCGTGGCCGCGCAGACGCACGGTACGCCGGCTCGCCGCGTTCTCGGCGGCGCTCGTGATCGGGTTCCAGCTCACCGTCAACTACTGGTTCTACCCCTACGTGACCTGGTTCGAGCCCTTCGTCTTCCTTGCTCTCCTCGCCGCCACGAACGAGAAGACGGCGCTGGACGGAGGCGAAGAGACCGAAGCCGAGAACCGGCACGAAGCCGAGGGCGCGTGATCGGGTGCGGCGATCCGCCGCGCCCGACAGAGCATGCGATGCGGGTCAGCCTACCAGGTCGGCGAGGCGGTCGAGCTGGTCGAGGTCCGCTATCGTGGGCCAGCACATCAGCTCGTCAGCGCCGGCGTCGGCGAAGCCCCGGATGAGGCCCTCGACGGTCTCCTCGGAGGACGGTATCGACCTCGCCATGTCCTCCTCGGCACCACCGAAGTACGCGTAGTAATCGCGGATGTAGTCGCCACCACGCTCCGCGTCGGGACCCAGCGCGTAGTACATGCACGCGACGAACCGCGGCCTGCCCTCTCTTCCTTCGGCCCGCCAGGATTCCTCCGCGACGTCGTACATCTGGCGCACCGTGCCGGGGTCCGGTATGCCGCCGCTTATGAAGCCGTCCCCCCACCGGCCCACCCGCCTCAGCGGGGCAGGCGCGTACGCGCCGATCAATAGCTCCGGACCGCCCGGCCGCGCCGGCTGCGGTCCGATCTCCCCGATCCCGTCGCCGACCGGCTTACCGGACCACACACGCTTCATGAGGTCGAGCTGCTCCTCGAACCTGCGGCCCCGATCGTCGAAAGAGGCAGAGGCAGCGCGGAAGTCGTCATCCCTGGCCCCGACGCCGAGCCCCAGCGTGAGGCGCCCCGCGGAGAGCGCGTCGATGGTGGCGGCCTGCTTGGCCAACAAGGCCGCATCGCGCACCGGGGCTATGAGCACAGTGGACATCAGGCGTACGCGGTCTGTAACCGCCGCTGCGGCGGCGAGAGAGACCAGGGCCTCGTGGTTCTTGTAGACCAGCCTGTCGATCACGCCGAGGCTGGAAAGGGACCCGAGTCCGCGCGCCTGGCCCAATCCAGGACGAGCGAGCCGCTCGCTCCGGGTATAGTCGCCGGCAAACCTATTCCGATCTCCATGGACCTCCTCTCTCGAACGTGCGTCCTTCACCACAAACAGGCGGCGATTATCCCACGACCGCGCGCCGCCGGGCGGCCAGGGTAGAGGCGGTTCGCGAACCGCCCTTACTCGAGGTTCCTGACGG
>DATACV010000444.1:0-10265 GCA_036258875.1 Rubrobacteraceae bacterium | reverse complement strand
CTCTCGCGCATCACCGGCTACGTCCGGACGGTGACCCAGGCGGCGGTGCTGGGCACCGGGGCCGTGGCGAACGCCTACACGCTCTCGAACATGCTCCCTACCCAGCTCTACGAGCTCTTCATGGGCGGGCTGCTCTCCTCGATCTTCGTCCCGCTCCTCGTCGAGCGCCTCAACCGGGACGGAGAGCAGGATGCCCGCCGGCTCACGAACGCTCTCCTCACCCTGATCCTGCCGTTCCTCGCCGTCTTGACCGTGCTGGTCTTCGTCTTCGCCGGACAGCTCGTGGAGCTGTTGACCGCGTGGGGGACTTCGGGGGACCTCTCGCGGGAGGAGGCGCGGGAGGCCACCTCCCTCGCGGTCCTCCTCTTCCGGGTCTTCGCGTTGCAGATCCTGTTCTACGGCGTCGGCGCGGTGGCGACGGGCATCCTCAACTCCCACAGGCGCTTCTTCTTGCCCACCTTCGCCCCCGTCCTCAACAACCTCTTCGTCATCGCCTCCTTCGCCCTCTACGCCGTGCTCGTCCGGCGCGACCCGGCGGCGGCGATCTACGCCCTCGCCTTCGGCACCACGCTCGGGGTGGCCGTGATGTCGCTGGTGCTCGTCCCGCCGGCGTGGCGGCTCGGCTACCGGCCGCGCGCAACCTTCGGGCATCCCGCCCTGCGCGCGGCGGCGCGGCTGGCGGCCCCCGTGCTCGTCTTCACGGCGGCGACCGTCGGCGTGCAGGCGGCCGTCAACCTCTTCGGCTCCGCCTTCGGCGGCGTCGAGAAGCTCTACTACGCCTTCGTAGTCTTCCAGCTCCCCTACGGCGTCTTCGTGGTCGCTATCGCAACGGCGCTCGTCCCCGAGCTCTCGGAGCGCTTCGCCCGCGCAGACGAGGGCGGCTTCCGCGAGAACCTCTCCTTCGGGCTCAGGACCACGGCCTTCGTCGCGGTCCCGGCCACCGTTCTGTTCGTCGCCCTCGCCGAGCCCATCGTCGGCCTCCTCTACGAGCGCGGGAGCTTCACCAGAACGGACACCACGGAGGTCGCGGCGTTGCTCGTCGCCTACGCGGTAGGCCTGCTCGGCTACGCCCTCTCCTTCGTCCTAGCCCGCTCCTTCTACTCCCGGCAGAACTCGATCACGCCAGCCCTGCTCAACGTCGGCCTGCTCACGCTCTACGTCGCGCTCGCCTACGCGCTCTCGACGACGATGCAACTGGTCGGTGTGGCGCTCGCGTTCTCCGTGGCCTATACGATGCTAGCGCTCGGTCTCCTCGCGGCGATGCGGGGGGAGATAAAGCGGCTGGACGGACGGCGTCTCCTGCGGTCGCTGACCAGGGTCCTGGTCGCCGGGGCGACCATGTACGCCGTCGCCCGGGTGGGCCTCCTGATCACAGGGACCGGGGGCGGCTCTCTGGACAGGGCGGCCATACTCGCCGTCGTCGGCGGCGGCGCGCTCGCCGCCTACTTCGCCACGGCGCTCCTGCTTCGCGTGGAAGAGCTCAAGACGACCGTGACGCTCCTCAGGCGACCGTAGACGAGGCGCGGAGAAGGGCGCTGGCCAAGACCCTTCTGATCCAGAATTCTTCGCAGATTCATCGGCTCCCACGAGAATGTGGCCGGAACCACCTACCAGGTGCATGGGAAGGAGGCCGACGAACGATGGACGACGGGAACGGAATCGGGGAGCCGTCGAAGAAGCCCTTCGGGAGCTCGATCCCCAGGCGCAGAGGGGTGTATGCGCACCTTCTTCGAACCGTAGGCGCCTTCCTTACCGACCATGTTGAGTGCCAAAGAGGTACCAGACCAGTCCGCGAAGCTTGACGTGGCTTTCGGTGCGCCGCTGTGCCTACGCCCTCGTGCCCTAGACTACCCGCAGTGAGAACGGCAATCGAGAGGTATGCCCATGAGCGAAGTAGCACGGAGCCGCTCCGGAGCCGGTAGGGACAGGGACCGCATCGTCAACCTCAGCGACGGGGTCTTCGCCATAGCCATTACCCTGCTGATCCTCGACATACGCGTGCCCGACATACCGGAAAATCTGGTGGCCAGCGAATTACCCAGAGAGTTGCTCTCGCTATGGCCAAAGTACCTCGGATACTTTCTCAGCTTCGTAGGCATAAGCTCTTTCTGGTTGATTCACCACTCCATCTTCCGACCCATTAGAGCCTACGACCGGAACTTGCTCTACCTCAACTTCTTGTTCTTGATGTTGGTGGCGTTCGTCCCCTTCCCCACCTCGCTCCTAGGGGAGTACGGTAACCACCAACTTCCGGTGGCCGTGTACGCCGCGACCCTCGCCGTGGGTAGGCTGCTCTTGACGGCCCTCTACTGGTACTCCACGAGGGACGGCAGGCTGCTGGACGAGCCGCAGGATCCGGCGACGGTGCGCTTTTTCCTGATCAGGGGCCTGACCATACCGGCCATTTTCTTGCTCTCTATCGCCGTCTCGTTCTTCAGCGTGAGCGCAGCTATCTGGACATGGCTCATCATGCTCGCCGTCGACACAATCGTCCTTCGCAGGAGGATGTCGCACTAGGGAGATCGCACCGGGGCATAGACTGTCATAAACTGTCGTATAAGCTGTCAGCATTCAGGAGTGCCCATCGACTCTATTGTCGTCTTTTCGGCAGGTTCTCGGCCCACAACTTCCATAGACCTCGACGCTGTTGCACGCCCTCGCGCTCGTCGCTCCTCACCTTTATCTTCACACCGCCGTTGGGCTGAGGCACGGCCATGACCACCAACTTCTGCGAGCTTTCTTGCCCTGCCGTGCACCCGGAGCCTTTCCGCGTGACCGAGAGCGTGGTGGCCGTCCGCTGCGCCACGACGTAGCCCTGCCCCGCCAAGAAGCGCTCTGCCCTGTCTAGCGCCTGTGGCGGCGAAAGGTCGACGACCACTTTGTCGGGCGTCAGCTCTTCGTACACGCGCCTCTTCCCCCAAACCGCAGCAAGCTCACTTCATTGGTGCTGTTCACTTGGCTCCGTGCCTCCACTAGTCTCTGGCACGGGATCGGGCCGCAACCACAACGACACATTCGCGGGCTGCACCGTCCGGCTCACCACCGACACTACCTCGGCGTTCAGGGTGGCTAGGTCGGTCTCGTCCCTGAGCTTTGCGGAGAAGGCTTCGAGGGTCTTCCTGGCATCGTACTTCCTACGGTAGAAGCGGCGGTCTATGAACGCCTGGATGCGGCGTCTGAGGGGATTAAAAAGGGCTGCTATCGTCAGCGTGGAGGCGACTATGGCGAGCTGAGGCAGTCGCTCCTGGCCGGTGAGCCGCTGGAAGACGGCCTGCGTGGCCGTGACGCCCCCGAAGTAGAGCAGTGCCAGGATCGCCGTGAGCGAGCCATAGACGAGGGTGCGGTTGACGATGATCTCTATGTCGTAGAGGCGGTGCTTGAGGACGGCTATGCCCACGGCTATGGGGACCCCCGCGTAGGCCAGCAGGATCAGGTTGTTCACGATCGAGGACCACAACGGCTCCGGCGGGCCTTCGGTCTCAAGCGATTCCGGAGCGAGGAGCATCTGGGCGAGTAGGCTCCCGAAGTAGAGTACGCCCACCACACAGCCGGCGAAGGCGAGCCACTTTATCTGCTGGCGGACCTCGCCGCGCGAGCGCCGGTAGCGGAACACGAGGCTCAAGGCTGAGACCAGGATGCACAAGGGGAGGAGCAAGATGACGAACACGGCCACGTCCTCGACCCAGGCGAGCTGCTCGATCCCGAAGGGATTGCGCGCCCCTTGGCGCTCCACCAGCGGCCCCGGAACGAAGACGAATCCGACGGAGATCAGGGCCATCAAAGCCCCGGCGAACCACGCGAAGGGACGCCACCTCCGCGAAGGGAGCCTCCCATCCGGGAACAGCAGGATCATGTAGATCCCGAGCAGCCCCACGGGCGGCACCCACATCCACTGGAGCGCGGCGTCGAGCGCGACCGGAGTCCAGACCCAGCCGTGAGCGGCGAGCGCGTACGCGTCGTAAGTCTCCTGCACGCCGATAAGCATCCAGCACAGGCCCGCCGCAAGGCAGATCCAGCCTATGGGGTTCTCGGGGCGCCTGGACGAGACTAGGCCCCCGACGATGGGGAAGGAGAGCAAAGGCGCGAAGAGCGCCAGTTCGCCGACGAGGCCTGAAGGCGGCTCGTCCGCGGCCAGCAAGGTCACGGAGGCGAGCGCGACGCTGGCGACGAACATAGCCACGCACAGACCGGCGAGCGACCAGGCGAGCCAAGCGGTGGCGCGGCGCCATATCTGAGTGACCTCTCGACCCTGTTGTCCTGCCCCTTCAGCCACGATCCCACCCTACGGTAGCATCGTCTGCCAAGCGTTACGACAAACGTCACGAACACAAGAAGCGAGCGAACTAGGCGCAAGTGCGCCTTCTAAGGGCTTGGGTCGACACCAAGAACGCATCCGAAGAAGGAAAGTTCGCCCAGAAAAATCTCGGAAAATCTTCAAAAGCAACTCTTCGTAACGTTCTTTGTAACGATCTCGTAACGAGCGGCTGCTAAGTTGGTCCCAGAGTAGCCCGACGAGGAAAGGAGGACGGGCGATGCAGGCAGGAGGCGCGGCACGACGAGGGATGGGCACCTTGCCCGGGCGAGGCCGGATCGAGGCGCTGCTGGTCATGGCGGCCGTCCTGGTGGTCGCGGCGATGGTCGCGGTCGCGGTGTGGGTGATCCCCCTCACGACGAGCGGGGTCGGGGCGGAGGACGTCCCCAAGGCGGGGGCCGGGTCCGCGATCGTCCACGACGACGCGGGCAACGTGAACCCCGGCGCGGTCTCGGCGGTCGTCCACGACGACGCGGGGAACATGCCCGCTACTGGCGGAGCTTCCGCCGTCATCCACGATGACGCGGGCAACTTGAAGCCCCGGTAGGACGCACCGGGCCAAGGCTCTGCCGACGTCGGGCGAAGGGCAGGGCAAAACGGCCGGGAGGAGGGACGGCAACTCCGTCCCTCCTTTCTCGTTGGGGCGAGTATGAAACACGGCCCCGGAAACCGTTATGAGGGGTCTCCCAGACCGCACGATCCCCATACATAAGCCCTTTCCGCTCTATGCCGGGTGCCGATGCTAGCAAGTTTCCAGACGCGTGAGGAGTCGCCCAGGAGCCTGCTGGGGACACGCGCCCGCCCCCGTCCCGGCAGGCCACCATGTCCCCTTCGGCGATCATGTCCAGTATCTCGTAGCGGCCGCCTGCTCGAGGGTGTAGAAGCCTCGATCTTGCATCTAAGTTCGGTCGGCTTCGCTTTGCCGCTCTGCCTCTCTCAGAGCTATGATCTCGCCCGCGGGGCGCCAACCTCTTGGGTGATCCCTTCTAACAACCCGGCGCATCAGGAGATTTACCAGACCTGTGTGATGATCGACCCAATCCTGTAGGTTCACGTCGTAGCCGTGATCTTCTTCCTTCGCAATCTCGAAGTACAGTTCGAAGGCATGACCGAGGTTGTAAAGGATTAGGGCTTCGCGATCATCCACCCCGTGACGCTGGGCTATGTCTGCAATCCTGTCCCTGTCGAGCTCCACGTATCGCCCCCCTCTCTGCTCGCTCCCCACCATCGCGCATCTTACCCCTACCCTGCCGTGCCTGTCAGCAGCCATCCTCGCGGCTCTAGCCAGCACCGGCTCAGGGTCGGGGGTCGAGAAGGTGATGAGGTCGAAGGTGGCGCGGTCCTCGGGCGTCCTGCGAGCGCCGTCCTCGTAGTGCTCGATCCAGACGGTGCGGGTGGTCGGCAGCGTGTTCGCCAGCGCCACCGACGCGGCGATCTCCGCCGCTGCGTTCGTGACGGACTGGCCGGGGTTGTCGGCAAGCTCGGTGAGGATCACCACGTCGCAGTCCCGCTCCCGGTCATCCGGCTCGTTGACGCGCACCCGGCAGCGCCCTCCGTGGGGCGTCGGGTGGATGTGGTCGCTCACCAGATGCATCAGCATCCCTCCCTCTCGGCACAGTCTACGCACGTCCCGAACCACGCGTCGTGCTTCCCGCCGAGCGCGAGGTCGGCCAGGTCGTTGACGCCGAACCACCCCGAGCAAGATCGGCACCGCCCGAAGCAGGCCACCGGGCCGGGCACGATCCACACCCGGTCGCGGAGCGGGAGCCAGCAGGGATGGCCGAGGACGCCGGTCCCATCGCCGTCCCTTCGGCGGCGTGATACATGGCCCCGGAAACCGTTGCGAAAGCTCCAAAGTGTCGAGAAATGCTGATTCCTGTGCGGTCTCCGCATAACCCCTTCGCACGAAAGCACGACCACGGCCCCTCACAAACTGTCGGATAGACTGTCAACACAAACCGGAAGGCGTCGGGGGGCCACGCGAGGTGGGACTAGGGATCAGGTGATCGAGTGACGGTTTCCCGCATAGATAAGAGGCATTAGCCCAACGAGGCAGGACAGGCCCGCGAAGCGGGCCTGGCAGGATTCGAACCTGCGACACACGGCCCCGGAAACCGTTGCTCTATCCCCTGAGCTACAGGCCCACTGTCCGGGATGTCTATTCTATTAGCTGCCCGCCGCTTCTTCCAGCTATGCCCGCTGCCGGCCTTGAATCTCCCTGAGCGCCCCGAGGGCTTCCTCAGCGTGCCTGGTTACCCCGAGCTGGGAAGAGAAGACGTGCCTGACGACGCACTCCTCGTCGATCACGTAGGTCACCCTGCCGGGGAACAGACCGAAGGTGGAGGGAACCCCATAGAGTCGCCTCACCCGGCCTCCTTCGTCGCTCAGCAAGGTGTAAGGGAGATCGTGCTTTCTAGCGAACCGCTCGTGCGACGCCACCGGGTCGGAGCTTATCCCTATCACCTCGGCATCCAGCCTCGCGAACTCTTCAAATTCATCCCTGAAAGCGCACGCCTGCCTGGTGCAGCCGGCAGTCTCGTCCCTGGGGTAGAAGTACAGCACCACCGGCCTCCTACCCAGGAAGTCCTTCAAGCTCACCAGCGCCCCCGATTGGGACGGCAACGTGAAGTCCGGGGCCGTAGACCCAACGCCCACCATCTTCGCCCGAACAACCATGAATGATCTCCCGTGTGTGCGATGCAACCAGCCTGCCTGAACAGATTGTACGGGGCGTTCGGACGGGGTGGTGTGAATGCGTCGAGGTTAGCGGGGGGGCGAGGCTTTGCAATCATTGGCGCACCGTATAAACTACGCCGCACCTGAAGCTATGTACGCTGTAATCTCGGACATCCACGGCAACCTGGAGGCCCTCGAGGCCGTCCTGCGGGACGTGCCCGAGGAGGTCGAGATCGTGTACTGTCTGGGGGATGTGATCGGCTACGGGGCCAACCCGGACGAGTGCTGCGACGTCGTGCGCGAGCTCGGGATGCCGGTGATCTCGGGCAACCACGACCTGGCGGTCACGGACCTGGAGACGGACCTGAACTGGTTCAACCCGGTGGCGGCCGCGGCGGTGGTGTGGACGCGCGAGCACCTGAGCCGGGAGAACGCGGATTTCTTGCGGACCAGGCCGCGCATGATCGAGACGCGCGACGCGCTCTTCGTCCACGGCTCGGTGCGCGACCCAGACGAGTACATAATCAATGCGGCCTCCGCGCAGGATAACCTGGAGATCCTGAGGACCCGCTACCCGGGGGTCCCGATCTGCTTTTTCGGCCACACGCACGTCAAGACGGTGGCCCCCTCGCCGAACGGGCCCGTGATCGAGGCTCACACCCTGGACCTGAGCGCGAACGGTCCCTACCTGGTGAACCCGGGCTCGGTCGGCCAGCCGCGCGACGGGGACACCTTCGCCTCCTACGTCCTCGTCGAGGGCGAGCGCGTCACCTACCGCTTCGTCGAGTACGACATAGAGAGTGCACAGGCCAAGATTCGTTCCGCCGGCCTCCCCGGCATGCTCGCCGACCGCCTGGCCGTCGGCCGCTGATAGCCACCCCGCGGGCGTGGAACCTACTTTCTCCAGGCTCTTCACGGTGGAGGAGGCGAACGCCCTCCTTCCCAAGCTGAAGGAGTTGCTCGAAGACCTCGCCAGCCACCGCGACGCCCTGCGCGAGAAGGCCCCGCACATGGAGCCCATACTCAGGTCCTCAGGCGCAAACGGCGGCGGCAGGGTAGGCTCGGAGTACGGCGTCGAGGCGTACAACCTCTACCTGGCTGTGGAGCGCATCCAGGAGCTAGGCGTCGTCCTCAAGGACCTGGACATGGGCCTCCTGGACTTCCCGCACGAGCGCGAGGGACGCGTCGTCTTCCTGTGCTGGCACCCCCCCGAAGAGCGCATAGCATTCTGGCACGAGATAGAGGCTGGCTACGCGGGCCGCCAGCCGCTCTAGGCTAGCCTTGCGCATAGTCCTCCAGCGCGTCAGCGAAGCCTCCGTCACAGTCGGGGGCGAGGCGGTTTCCGAGGTAGGTCACGGCCTCCTGCTCCTCGTCGGGGTCGCCGCGGGTGATGGGGAAGCGCAGGCAGACTGGCTAGCTGAGAAGGTGGCGGGCCTGAGGATCTTCAACGACGAGGAAGGGAAGATGAACCTGAGCGTGCGCGACGTCGGGGGCGCAGTCCTCGCCGTCTCGCAGTTCACCCTGCTCGCGGACACGAGGAAGGGGAAGCGCCCGAGCTTCGTGCACGCGGCCCCGCCGGAGGAGGCCGAGCCACTCTTCGACTACTTCTGCAAGCGGTTGCGCGCCTCTGGCGTCGGGACGGTGGAGACGGGCACCTTCGGGGCGATGATGGAGGTCGCGCTCGTCAACGACGGCCCCGTCACGATAGTCCTGGAGAGGTAGCCGCGTTGGAGCGGTTGGAGGAGAGGTTCCCAGGTTCTCAGGTTTTTAGGTGTGCTCTTGTGGGACGGGTTACCTACCCTCAATGCCTCAGAACCTCAATGCCTTGTTTCGCAAACCGCTCTACTTCCTCGCGATAACCCACACGGCGTGGACTATGCCGGGGATGTAACCCAGGATCGTCAGCAGGACGTTGATCCAGAACTGCTTGCCGATCCCCACCTGCAAGAACACGCCCAGGGGTGGCAGGAGTATGGCGATCACGATGCGTAGCAGATCCATCGAAAGCCTCCGTGTGTCAATCCGACTCACCTAATCTTACGTCGTTTCCTCTCAATGGTTGCTGCTACGCGCCTCGAACAGGCTATCCCGTGGCGCTCGCGGAGATCCGGCGACCCCTGGACTCCCGCCAGGCGCTGTAGCCGCCCTCGTAGCGGAACAGCTCGCCGTCGCGCACCTCGACGGTCTTGTCTGAGATGCGGTCGAGGAAGTAGCGGTCGTGTGAGACGAAGACTACCGTGCCGGGGAACTTCTCCAGCTCCCTCTCGAGGACCTCGAGCGAACCTATGTCCAGGTGGTTGGTCGGCTCGTCGAGGACCAGGCAGTTGGGCTCCGAGAGCATGAGCAGGAGGAGCTGCAGGCGCGTGCGCTCCCCGCCGCTCAGGTTTCGCACGGGCTCGCGCACCTGCTCGTAGCGGAAGAGGAAGCGGCCGAGCAGGTTCACGGCCTCACCCTCGTAGAGGGGCTTCGCGCCGCGCACCAGCCCGAGGGGCGTCGTCTCGGGAGGCGGGTCGGGGTCCTGGGCGAGGTACCCGATCTCTATGGACGGTCCCACCCAGCGCACGCCCTCCGTCGGCGAAAGGACGCCCGCCAGGAGCTTCGCCAGGACGCTCTTGCCGGCGCCGTTCGCCCCGATCACGCCCACTCGTTCGCCGCGCGAGACCGTGAGGTCCACCCCGACGAGGACCGGCTCATCCCCGAAGGCCACGCTCGCCTCACGCAGCTCGATGACCTTCTTGCCGCCCCTGACGTTCTCGCGGAAGCCCAGTCCTATCTTTCGCCGCTCCAGTACCGGCCTATCCACCTTCTCCAGGCGTTCGATCTGGCGCTGCTTGACCCTGGCCTGCCGCGCGTGCCTCTCGTTCTCGGTGTTGTGCGCCCACTGCTGGAAGCGCCGGATCGCCTCCTCCAGGCGCGCTATCTCCTTCTGCTGGGTGACGTAGAGCTGCTGCTGGCGCTTAAGCGCGAGCTCCCGCGCCAGCGCGTAGGCCGAGTAGTTGCCGGGCCACGTCTTCACCTGCCCGCCCTCCAGCTCGGCGATCTCCGTGACCGTCTCGTCCAGCAGGTAGCGGTCGTGGGAGACGACGACGACTGCCCCTTCGAAGTCCCGAATCAGGGCCTCGAGCCGCTCCCTCCGGGCGGCGTCGAGGTGGGACTCGGGCTCGTCCAGGAGCAGGACGTCGGGGCGCCGCACGAGGCACGCCGCGAGCGCCGCGAGCTTGCGCTGCCCGCCGCTGAGCTCCGAGGTGGGCCTCTCGGCGTCGTCTCCGTCCAGACC
>DATACV010000443.1:0-6397 GCA_036258875.1 Rubrobacteraceae bacterium | reverse complement strand
TACATCTCCATCGAGAAGGCGCGCCGCATGCTCGGCTACGATCCCAAGCGTTCGTGGAGCGACTACCTCGACGAGAACGGCCACACGAGGCCGGACATAAAGGGCCTGTTCGGCTAGCAGCACGCCCGCTTCGACAGCACGGCGCTTCGCGCCTTTCAGCACGCCCCTTAAAGGGGGCTTGTCAGCATGCCCTTCCGCTCGGGGCCCCGCCCGGCCGCGCCAGACGCGCGGAGCATCGAACCGCGCCTCACTAGCTGACAAGCTCGCGTAGCGGGCGTGCTGACAAGCGAAGGCGTCAGCCTGAGCGTGCTGACTAGCTCCTCACGCCTCCTCGAGCGTGGGTTCGACGGAGACTGACGACTTGACAGCCGTCACCTTGTAGCCTGCCTCTTCGAGGGATCGGACCGTACCCGCGGGGTTAGTGGTCTCGAGGCGGAGCACGATCAGGCGGTTGCTCGCCCTGGGCGCAGGCGCCAGGAAGACGCCTGCTATGTTCACCTGGCGGTCCCGGATCACGTCGGTCACGTTGGCGAGCATCCCCGGCTGATTGGGGACCTCGACCTCGACCCAGCTCCCGATCCCGTGCGCACCTACGAGCTCGATCAGGGTCCTCATCATGTCCGAGGAGGTGATGATGCCCACGAGCTCGCCGTCGGCTACCACTGGCAAACAGCCGATCTTGCGGTCGTAGATCTCGCGCGCCGCGTGCTCGATGGTGTCGAGGGGGCCGATGGTCACGAGGTCGGTGCTCATGATGTCCCTCAGACGCACCCACCCGAGCGTGTCCCGCTCGCCGCCGGAGCCGCGCGGCGGGCTGATGTCCCTCAGGTCCCTGTCCGAGACGAGCCCGACCAGGCGTCCCCCCTCGACGATGGGCAGGTGCCTTATCCTGAGTTCCTGGCAGACGCCCCAGGCCTCGGCCGCGCTCGCGTCCGGCCCGAGCGTGACGACCTCTCGCGTCATGGAATCCCTCACCCGTAACATGTCTGCGCCCTCCTCTGCAAGCGGTTGGTCTCCCTACAGCTAACTACCCGGTCCGAGCCCCGGGTAACCCCCGCTAGCCCCAGACGCGCTCGGCGGTCTCGACGATGGTGCGGAGCTTGCGCTCCTCGTCCTCGACGCTCAACGAGTTACCTATTATCGAGGTAGCGAACCCGCACTGCGGGCTCAGGGCCAGCCGCTCGAGCGGCACGAACTCGGACGCCTCACGGAGGCGGGCCTCGAGCTCCTCCGGGATCTCACGCCTGCCCGACTTCGTGGTGACGAGGCCGAGGACGGCGATCTTGTCGTCAGGCACGTGGGCCAGGGGCTCGAAGCCGCCGCTACGCTCGTCGTCGTACTCGAGCATCAGCCTCCCGGCGCGTACCCCGCCGAAGAGGCGGCCCGCCAGCGGCCCGTAGGAGCCGGAGACGAGCCAGCGGCTCCCCTGGTTGCCGCGGCACAGGTGGAAGGCGAAGGTGACGCCGGGGTGGTCGCCGATGACGTGGTTGTCGAGCTCCACGCCGCGGCTCATCCAGCGGTCGAAGCCCCAACCACTACCCTCGTAGAAGGCGCGGGTCTTCTCGTCGAGGAGCAGCGGGTAGTGTGGCGCGTCGAGCTGGATGTAGGTCGCCCCGAGCCGCACCAGCTCGTCTACCTCTTCGCGCAGGATCTCCGCCACGTCTTCCAGGAAGTCGTCGAGGGTGGGGTAGGCTTCCCTGGAGAGCTCCGGCGACCAGAGGTTGGCGTAGAGGCTCGGGCTCGGGAGCGTTACCTTGACGGTGCGCTCCGTGCGGGCGCGGGCATAGACGAACTCCTCGACCGAGAGGGAGCGTCTGCGGCGCAGCTTGTCCACCACGCCGAGCGACGGGGGGCGCTCTATCCTCCTGTCGCCCACCGTCTCGTCGCCGTGCCAGTCCCCCCAGAGCCACGCATCCAGGTCGTGCTCGCCGAAGCCCTCGACGGCATCCACCAGCTGGCTCTGGAAGGACTCCCGGCGCATCTCGCCGTCGGTGACGACAGGGAGGCCGGCTCGCTCCTGCAGCGAGATCGCCCAATCGACGGCCCTATCTTCAACGCGCTTGAACTCCGGGACGGAGATCCCACCCTCCTCGAAGCGGCGCCTGGCCTCGAGAAGCTCCGGCGGCCGAAGGAGGCTCCCCACGACGTCTGCCCTGGCGGTGATCATGGCTCGAGAAGCTCGTAATCTCGGCGCGAGACCACGGAGAGTACGGAGCCGTCGTGTCTCGTAAAGCCGTCTTCGTCGAGGAAGAAGATGTGCGTGGCAGGCACGGTCACGTCCCCGGAGTGGACCTCGCCCCACTCGAGCCAGACCTCCTGCGAGCCGCCGGTCTCGTCGACGAACGTACCGAGGGCTGTGTCTTGCCCGCTCCTAATGACGACCGCGTCGTCACGATACTCTTGCCGGATCTCTTCGAGCGCCTCTTTGAGGTTCATCTCCCCTTCTCCCTCGCTCCCGACCTTCCCGTAGAGTTTATCCCGCTCGATAGCCTACCTGCTTCCCCGCGAATACGCTCCGAGCCGAGACGAAAGACGACGAAGTTGCCGGTAGGCGCTCCGGGACCAGCTCTGCGTCGGCGAGGTTCGGGGCTAGAGGTTGCGGGCGATTTCCCCGAGGTGCTCGACCATCGCCGCCTGAGCCGCCTCCTGGTCGTGGCGCAGAACGGCCTCGAGGATTCGGCGGTTGCCCTCGAGGGAGATCTCGGAACGCTCGACGGACCTGAACAACCGCGCCTGCGAGTCCTCGAGCAGCCCGTCGATGACCTCCATGACGCGCTCCACGACCGTGTTGTGCGTGGCGCTCGCCAGGAGCTCGTGGAACTCGGTGTCCTCTTCCGCGCCGGAGTGACCGTTCGCCACGCGCTCCTCCTGGCGGCGTATGACGTCTTGTAGCCGTCGCAGGTCCTCGGGCGTGGCCCGGGCGGCGGCCGCCCGCGCTATCTGCGGCTCGAAGAAGAGCCTCGCGTCCATGAGCTCCTCGCGAAGCGGGGCCATGCCGTTTAGCACGCTGGCGATCGGAGCCACGAGGTGCTCGACCGTGACCTCCCTGACGTAGTTGCCCCCACCGTGGCGGCTCTCGACGAGGCCGGATACCTCCAGCTGGCGTATGGCCTCCCGTATCACGGCGCGACCCACCTTGAGCTGCTCGGCGAGCTTCCGCTCCGAAGGCAGCGCCTGGCCTGGACCCAGCTCGCCGCTGGCTATGAGACCTCGGATCCTGGCCGCCACCTCCTCGTAGAGCTTGACGCGCTTGATCGGCTCTATAGCAGAGTTGGTCGTGTCCGTCTCGGTCGGCTCCATACCGCTAGTTTAACACCCCCGCGCCGCGTTCCGCCTGCCCGAACCACCGCCCAGACGCGCTCGGCCCCCTCCCGAACACCAAGGGAAGGGGCCGGAGCTCGCGGGACTCGCCCGCCCTACTTGTAGTGCTTCCGGTCGGTGAGCCGCGGACCGCTGCCCCTCCCGGAAGCCCCCTTGCCCATCATGCGGAAAGGCTGCGCGCTCGGCGCCACCGCGTATACCAGCTTCTTCAGGACCACCCTCCAATCCTCCCTCCCGATCGGCTCGTTCTTCGTTAAGATAGTCCTCAACGTGCCTTTGCTCATCTCCACTCCTTCGTCTACTGGTAGGACCTCTCTACGGCGCCGATTATAACGAACATGTAGCAAAGATCCATCAAGTCAGTATCAAGGACTGAGAAAACTATCACAAGACGGGGCTATGTCGGGTGGCTGTGGCGGGGGAATGTTCCGCTTGACACAAATTTCGCCCCTGTGTATTCTGGTATGACCTGTCATAAGGGAGAGGCAGAGAAGGGGCGGTGAGGAGATCAACGGCGGAGGGTTAGCCCGTATCGGCGTGCGTTCCTCGCACTTCTATGGGGCGCGATCAATAGTTCCTTGGAGTTCCCCATTCGATGATGCGTGAAGCCCTGGGCATGCTTGCTTGCGCCACCAGGGTTAGTGGGGAGGGTTAGGGACGATCGCTGGCGCGTCGAGCACTGATCGGTTGGGGACGAAAGGAGGTAGTTGTGGACACTAGGGGTGGTGCGCCCGGGGAAGCTACCGAACAGGTACAGGAAGAAAGGTTGTGGCACGCGGGTCGTGAGGAGCCGATGCCGATCAGGGAGCTGCCGGCGGCTCCCGCTTCCTTGCATATCCTCGGTCCCGGCATGCTCCTGGCGGCGCTGGGGGTAGGTTTGGGAGAGACGTACCTGTGGCCGCGGCTCGTCATCCTCTTCGGGCCCGAGATCCGCTGGCTCTTCTTCATCGGCGTTACCCTACAGGCGGTAGTCATGCTGGAGATGGCCCGCTGGGCGACGGCCACCGGCGAGAGCATCTTCTTCGGAGCGGCCCGTCTGTGGCGGCCCATCATGTGGTTGTTCTTTGCCATAGCCATACTGGTCTACATCTGGCCGGGTCACGTAGCCCTCGGGGCACAGGCCTTCGAGAGCATGACGGGGATCACCTGGTACATTCCGGCCATAATCGGCCTGATCCTTATCGGTGTCATAATCTCCTTCGCGAAGATCGTCTACAACGTAGTCGAAGCGATCTTATCTACCCTCATCGGCGTGCTCGTGATCGGCTCCGCGATAGTCGCGGCGCTGGTTGGTAACCTGGGGTTCGTGTGGACCACGATCACGGGTCTGTTCACCTTCGGGTACGTGCCGGAGGGCGTGCTGAGCGGTCCTCAGGCCGCCACGCTCTTCCCGCTGATCGTGGGAGCCCTCGCCTTCGCCGGTCCTTCTGGTATGCAGCAGATGTGGTACACGCTCTGGCTGCGGGACAAGGGTGCTGGCATGGGTACGTACATCCCCAGGATCAGGGGTCTGACCACCATCGAGGAGGAGGGGACCGTACCGGCCCGGGGCTTCATGTTCGACACGGAGGATCCGCAGCAATTGCAGCGCTGGAAGGGGTGGCGGCGCTGGGTACACTTCGACGCCTGGGTGCTGTTCTGGGGCATAACGATGCTGACCACCGTCATCTACACGGTGCTCGCGCAGAGCGCGGTGCAGATCGACCCCGGCGTGCGGGAAGCCATCCTGGCCGACGATCAGGGGGCCACGCTCAATGGTATGGCTGGCGCCTTCGCCGCGGCGGGCGGGGCGATCATGGGTGGCGTGTTCTTCATCTTCATAGCCGTCATCGGTTGGAAGATGACCTTCGGCATCTTCGACGCCTTCTCCCGCGGCCAGGCGGACATGACCTACTACTTCATCCGCCCCACGCGGCGTTTCGGGATGAGCAAGCTCTACTTCGCGTTCCTGTGGTTCGTGATCCTCTTCGGGATCGCGATGCTGTTCGTCACCGGCGAGGAGGACGGCCCAGCAGCCATCCTCGACATCCTCTCGGTGCTCTCGACCTTCGCGATGGGCGCGTACTGCCTGCTGCTGCTGGGTACCAACAACCTGCTCCTGCCGAAGAACATCCGCCCGGGGATAATCACCAACATAATTCTGCTCTTCGCGGCGTTCTTCTATCTCGGGGCGTTGGCCTACAGCTACTTCCGCTTCGGGGCCATCATCTAGGTCACGCGGTAGAGGCGTAGCCGGTGCACGGCATGAGATGGCTGAAGATACCGGGGATGGTGACGGGCTTCGTCGCCGGACTGATAGTGGGGGGGCTGGCCGCCGTGGCCGGTGCCCCCCCCGGCTATATCGTCGTCGCGGCCTTCGGGCTCGGTATTCCCCTGGCGATCTTCGGCATAATCTACGATGCGCTACTGGACGCAGGCAAGCTCAACTTCGGCTACGCGGCCCCGAGCGCGCTCTACGGCGTCCTGACCTTCCCGATAGCTCGGCTGATACAAGAGCTACTGCTCACGGCGATCTTCGGGCAGGGTATAACCCTGCAACAAGAGTCGAACGTGCTGAGCTTTCTGGCGTACCAGGCGATCATGGGCTTCGGTTACGGCATCGGCTTCCTGTTGATCCACAACCAGATTATCGAGATGAGCGCCTGGCGCCAGTACAGGAAACACGTCAAAGGAGAAGGCGAGGATAAACAACCCCAGGCCGCCGAGAAGCGGGCATAGTCCGCTTCTGCGCCGCTCCAGCTGATAAAATGTATCGTATAGTGCAGATCCGGTGAAGGAGCGAGAGACCGCATGGCACTAACCGTTACCGGCTACGGGGCAGGGATCACAGAGGACTACGTCACCGAGCGGGTAGAGCGCCTCAAGCGAATGTTCGCCTCCGAGCCCGACGTCAGCGTGCGCTTCGACACCGACGGTGACGGGGTGGTCGCCGAGGTCGTGGTCCCGATCAGGGGTTACCGCACGCTGAAGGCTTGCAGCAAAGGGGAAGACGCCCCGGCCGCCCTGAACAAGGCCGTCAGGAAGCTGGAGTGGAAGTACAAGCTGTTCTGGACCAGGGGAAGCTTCCGCTTCGGCG
>DATACV010000442.1:0-7615 GCA_036258875.1 Rubrobacteraceae bacterium | reverse complement strand
AGCTAGCCTGGCCGCCCTCGCCGTGATCCTCGTGGCCTACTTGCTGCGCCGCCAGTTCGGACCCCCGGAGAGGGACCCTCAGGAGGCGGCCGAGAGGTAGGGGAGGGGCGAAGGCTTGATCGACGCCGACAGGTACGAGGTCATCAGCTTCGACTGCTACGGGACCCTGATCGATTGGGAGAGCGGCATAGTCTCCGGCCTGAGGCCCGTCCTCGCGAACCACGGCGTCGATGCCACGGACGAAGAGGTCCTCGCGCTCCACGCCGAGACGGAGCACAGGCTGCAAGCTACTTCGACACCGGGGAGCTACGTCAAGTACAGGGAGGTGCTCGGGGAGGAGGTGCGAGAGGCCGGGAGGAGGTGGGGCTTCGAGCCGGACCCCTCGGAGGTCGGGGCGCTGGCGGACTCGCTCAGGGACTGGCGGCCCTTCCCCGACACCGTCGAGGCGCTGCGGGCGCTCAAGTCCCGGTACAAACTCGCCATCATCTCCAACGTGGACGATGGCCTCTTCGCCCTGACGGCCTGCCACCTCGAGGTGGAGTTCGACTGGATCGTCACCGCCGAGCAGGCCGGTACCTACAAGCCCTCGACGAACAACTTCGAGGTCGCGCTGGGAAGGATGGGCGTCGCGCCGGAGAGGCTCCTACACGCCGCGGAGAGCCTCTTCCACGACGTCGTGCCCGCGAAGGAGCTGGGGCTCTCCACCGTCTGGGTACACCGGCGCGCCGGCAAGGAGGGGTTTGGGGCGACCCCGCCCGCCGACGCCGAGCCGGATTTCGTGGTCCCCAACCTCGAGACGTTGGCCTCCGAGCTGGGCGTCTGATGCCCCGAGGGAGAAGAGATCCATGACCCGATACGAACCCGCAGACTCCTTCGAGACCCCGCGATTTTCGGGCGTGCGCACGTTCATGCGCCTCCCGAACGTGCAGGACCTCGAGAACGCCGACGCCGCCATCGTCGGCGCCCCCTTCGACACAGGCGGAACCTTCCGCATCGGCGCCCGCTTCGGCCCCGAGAGCATTCGGAGCGTCTCGCACCTCCTCAGGCGCTACAACCCCGGGCTCGACGTGGGGATCTTCGACTACCTCTCGGTAATAGACTACGGCGACGTGCCCGTGGTCCCCGGCTACATCGAGGAGAGCTACAGGCGGATAGCCGAGGGGCTCGAGCCGATACACCGCTCCGGCGTCGTCCCCGTGGTGCTGGGAGGCGACCACTCCATAGCCCTTCCCGAGTTGCGGGCAGCCGCGGCCGTGCACGGCCCGCTCGCCCTCGTGCAGTACGACTCCCACCCGGACACCTGGGACGCCTACTTCGGCCAGAAGCACACGCACGGGACGCCGTTCAGGCGCGCCGTCGAGGAGGGGCTGCTCGACCCCTCGCGCTCCATCCAGGTCGGGATGCGGGGCTCGATCTACGACGCGGGCGACTGGAACGACGCCAGGGAGATGGGCTTCGACCTCGTCCCCACCGACGAGGTGCGCGAGCTCGGCATCCCGGCGGTCGTGGAACGGGTCCGCGAGAGGGTCGGGGACGCTAGAGCGTACGTCTCCTTCGACGTCGACTTCGTGGACCCCGCCTTCGCCCCCGGCACGGGGACGCCGGAGATCGGGGGCTTCACGAGCCGCGAGGCGCAGGAGTTCGTGCGGGGGCTCGCTGGACTAGAAATCGTCGGCTGCGACGTCGTCGAGGTGCTGCCGCCCTACGACACGGCCCAGATCACGGCCCTCCTCGCCGCCAACGTGGCGCACGAGTTCTTGAGCCTCTTCGCCCTCAGGAGGAAGAACGGTGGATAATTTGCTCCTAGATTACCTGGTCATAGCCCTCTACTTCGCCGTGATGATCGGCGCCGGATACTGGGGCCTGAGGAGGGCCCGTAGCGCAGAGGACTACCTCGTCGCCGGGAGGCGGCTGGGCCCCTTCATGTACATCGGGACGCTGAGCGCCGTCGTGCTCGGCGGCGCCTCGACCATCGGCGGTATCGCGCTGGGCTACGAGAACGGCATCTCCGGGATGTGGCTCGTGTTCTGGATCGGGATGGGCGTCATAGCCCTGGGCATCCTGATGTCAACCCGGCTCTCGCGCCTCGGCGTCTACACCGTCTCCGAGATGCTCGAGAACCGCTACGGGGCCCCATCGCGCCTGATCAGCGCGATCATCATCGCCGCCTACGCTCTTATGATCGCCGTGACCTCCACCATCGCCATCGGCACGGTCTTCAACGTCGTCCTCCCGCTCTCGCCCACGATAGCGATCCTCGTCGCCGGCGGCATCGTCGTCGCCTACTCGGTGGCCGGCGGCATGTGGTCCATCACCCTCACTGACTTCCTGCAGTTCCTGATCATGACCGTCGGCATCTTCTTCCTCCTCTTACCCCTCTCCATCGCCGCGGCCGGCGGCTTCTCCGGGATGGCCGAGGCCCTGCCGGCCTCGTACTTCGACCTCACGGCCATCGGGTGGCAGACGATCTTCACCTACTTCCTGCTGTTCTTCTTCGGGCTCATGATCGGGCAGGACATCTGGCAGCGGGTCTTCACGGCGCGCAGCGCCGAGGTCGCGCGCTGGGGCAGCGTGACGGCGGGCGTCTACTGCCTGCTCTACGCCTTCGCCGGCGCCCTGGTGGGTACCGCGGCGCGCGTCATCCTCCCCGACCTCTCGACCCCGGACAACGCCTTCGCCCGCGTGGCTAGCGAGGCCCTCCCGGCGGGGATCACGGGCCTCGTCCTCGCCGCCGCGCTCGCCGCCGTGATGTCAACTGCGAGCGCAGGGCTGCTCGCCTCCTCCACCATCCTCGCCAACGACGTCTACGCCGCCTTCGTGGCCAGGGGCGAACACAACAGGGTGACGGTGAACCGCGTAGCCACCCTGCTCGTCGGCATCGTCGTCCTCGTCATCTCGCTGATCGTCAGCGACGTCGTGGGGGCGCTGACCGTTGCTTACGACCTCCTGACCGGCGCGCTCTTCGTGCCCATCGTGGGCGCCCTGTTCTGGAGACGCGCGACCGCCGTGGGCGCCCTAGCCTCCATGATCGCAGGTAGCGTCGTCGTGGTGGTCTTCATGGTCCTGGACGGACTCTTCGCGAACACCCCCATAATATGGGGATTGCTGGTGAGCCTCGTGGTTTTCGTCGTCGTGAGCCTGTTGACGCCCGGACCCTCCGACGAGCGCATTAGGGCGTGGGAGAACAGGCTCGGCGGGTCGGGCACCCCGTCGTAGCGGCGGGTATACTGGAAAGCGTCAGGCCGACAGGAAGAGGTGCCGAAGTTGCTTGAGTCGACGAGGATCCAGACCGAGATACCGGGCCCGAAGAGTCGGGCGTTGATGGAGCGGCGGCACCGCGCCGTCTCATCGGGGGTGGGCATCGCGACGCCGATGTTCGCCAAGGAGGCCAAGGGCGCCTTGCTGACCGACGTGGACGGCAACACGTTCATAGACTTCGGCGGCGGCATCGGGGTGATGAACGTCGGGCACACCGACGCGCGGGTGGTCGAGGCGGTCAAGGAGCAGGCCGAGAGGCTCACCCACACGTGCTTCTACGTCACCGAGTACGAGGGCTACATCGAGCTGGCCGAGAGGCTGAATGCGCTGGTCCCCGGAGACTCCGAGAAGCGCTCGTTCTTCGTCAACTCGGGGGCCGAGGCCGTCGAGAACGCCGTCAAGATCGCGCGCTACTACACTGGGCGCCCGGCGGTGATCGCCTTCGAGAACTCCTTCCACGGCCGCACGATGCTCGCGATGACGCTCACCGGCAAGACCGACCCGTACAAGAAGGGCTTCGGGCCTTTCGTCCCTGAGGTCTACAGGGTCCCCTCGCCCTACGCCTACCGTTGCCCGGCCGGCAGGGACTGTTCGGGCGGTTGCCGGGGTGATTGCTTCGCTGCTATCGAGAAGGCGTTCGTGAGCACGGTGCACCCGAGCAGCGTCGCGGCGATCATCGTCGAGCCGGTCAGCGGGGAGGGCGGGTTCATACCGTTCCCGGACTTCTACCTGAGGCAGCTGCGGGAGCTGTGCGACGAGCACGGCATCGTGATGATCGTGGACGAGGTCCAGACGGGCTTCGGCCGCACGGGCAAGATGTTCGCGATCGAACACTCAGGGGTCGAGCCCGACCTCCTTACGACGGCCAAGAGCCTTGGCGGGGGGCTACCCATAGCCGGGGTGACAGGGAAGGCGGAGATCATGGACTCCGTCCACACCGGGGGCCTGGGGACCACCTACGGCGGAAACCCGATCTCCTGCGCCGCCGCCCTCGCCGTGCTCGAGTCCTTCGAGGAGGAGGATCTCCTCGGCAGGTCCAACGCCGTGGGCGAGCGCGTGATGGCGGCGATGCGCGAGATCCAGGATAAGCACCCTGACTTCGTCGGCGACGTACGTGGCCGCGGCCCGATGGCGGCTATGGAGTTCGTCAAGGACGCCGGGAGCAAGACGCCGGACAAGGAGCGGATGACGAAGGTCATCCAGGCCTCCCTGCAAGAAGGGCTCCTGCTCCTCAGCGCGGGCCAGTACGGCAACTGCATCCGCACCCTCATGCCCTTCGCCATCACCGACGAGGAGCTCGATGAAGGCCTCGCCATCCTGGGTCGCGCCGTAGACGCCGCGGCCTAGCGGCTAGAGCGCGACGCTCGACCGGTTAGGTCGGAACGGGCCGCGGATGGCGGCCCGTTCCTCGTTGGGGGTGGACCGATATTGGACCCTGCTAGCCATTCTTTAGCAGCTCTTCCAGGTAGCCCGTGTGGTACTCGCCGGAGCGGAAGGCTTCGTCTTCGAGCAGACGCATGTGGAGGGGGATGGTCGTCTTGATGCCTTCGAGGCGGTACTCGCGCAGGGCGCGGCGGGCGCGGTTTATCGCCTCTTCGCGGGTGAGGGCCCAGACTATGAGCTTGCCGACCATGGAGTCGTAGAAGGGTGGGATCTTGTACCCCTGGTAGATGGCCGAGTCCACCCTGACGCCGGGGCCGCCCGGCACGTCGAGGAAGGAGATCTCACCCGGCGAGGGCATGAAGTCCTGGTCCGGGTCCTCGGCGTTGATCCGGAACTCTATGGCGTGCCCCTCGAAGGGTACTTGGTCTTGTTCCAGGCTCAGAGGCTCGCCCCCTGCGACCCTGAGTTGCTCCTTGACCAGGTCCACGCCCGTGAGCGTCTCCGTCACCGGGTGCTCGACCTGTATCCTCGTGTTCATCTCGATGAAGTAGAACTCGTCGCCCTCTACGAGGAACTCGACGGTACCGGCGCCGACGTATTCCACCTCCCGCGCCAGTCGGACGGCGGCCTCGCACATCGCTTCGCGAGTCTCCAGGCTTATGCCGGGGGAGGGAGCCTCCTCGATAATCTTCTGGCGGCGGCGCTGCATCGAGCACTCGCGTTCGTAGAGGTGGATGACGTTCCCTTCGTGGTCGCCCATAACCTGCACCTCGACGTGGCGCGGGCCGACGAGGAGCTTCTCCAGGTAGAGCGAGCCGTCCCCGAACGCCTTCTCGGCCTCCTGCCTGGCGACGCGCAGCGCCTTGCGGAGCTCCTCCTCGTCCTCCGCAACCCGGATGCCTCTGCCGCCGCCCCCGGCCGCCGCCTTCACCATGACCGGGTAGCCGATCTCGCCCGCCGTCTCGACCGCCTCGTCGTCCGAAGCCGATTCCTCGGAGCCCGGGACCACTGGCACGTCAGCCTCGAGCGCGATACGGCGGGCCGCGGACTTGTTGCCCATCCTCTCTATCGCTTCGGGGGACGGCCCCACGAACTCGAGGCCAGCGTCGCGGCAGGCCGCGGCGAAAGAGGCGTTCTCCGCGAGAAAGCCGTAGCCGGGGTGGACGGCTTCGGCGCCCGACTCCTTTGCGGCTTCGATCAGGGCCTCCACGTTCAGGTAGCTCTTCCCGGCTGGTGGCGGGCCGATGTTTACAGCCTCGTCGGCGTGGCGGACGTGGAGGGCCTCTTCGTCGGCGTCCGAATAGACGGCGACGGCCGGGATCTCGAGCTCCTGGCACGCTCTTATGACGCGGAGCGCGATCTCACCGCGGTTGGCGACCAGAACCTTCTTCAGCATGCCGCGACCTCCCTCGAAACCCCGCTTCCGTCAGGGCGTCATGGTACCCACACGTGGAGCCTCACGCCCGATCCCTAGGCGCGAGACGGCGCTATCGCGGGGGCCGCGGCGACCGCGACGAGCGCCGCGAGGGCGACCTTGATCAGGTCGAACGGTACGAAGATGAGGACGCCCTGCGCCACGGCCACCGCGAGGGGCAGATCCGTGACCACCGAGAGCCAGCCGGCGCCGGCGGCGTAGATCACGACGAGCGCCACGCACCCCAGAAGGAAGCTCGAGAGCAGCGCCCTGGGGCGGGGAGCGCTCCTCGCGGCGCCCGCCGCGAGCCCGGCGGCGGCAGCGGCCACCGGGTAGGAGAGGAGGTAGCCCCCGGTAGGGCCGAGCAGCACGCCGAGACCACCCCTGAACTCGGCGAAGACCGGCACGCCGATGGCCCCGACGAGCAGGTAGACCACCTGCGCCAGCGCCCCGTAGCGTGGGCCGAGCAGGAGCCCGGAGAGGACCACCGCAAGGACCTGCAACGTGAACGGGACCGGGAAGATCGGGACGGCGATCTGGGCCGCTACCGCCGTTACGGCGGCCATGAGCGCCGCCCGGGTCATCATCGCCAGCCTCATCCCTTTCCCCTCCCGCTAGTATCCAAGCTTCCTTTTAAACATACATTGACCGGGATTTCCCGCGCTAGTATATTTGCAACGCCGTCGAGGGAATGTGGGGTGATACATGGGCCGCAGCGTCGAGACCGAGCTGCCTCAAGCGCGCTACAGCTACGGCGGAGACGAGTTCGTCTTCGTCGAGCTTTCGGAGGCGATGAGCCTCAAGGTCAACTTCCGGGCGATGGCCATCACGAACAAGCTGCGGGACGAGAACGTCGAGGGCGTCACCGACATCTGCCCCTCCAACGCCTCGTACATGATCCGGATAGACCCGGACGTGCTCCACCCGGACGACCTGATCTCGCGCCTCGAAGAGATAGACGAGGAGGTCGGCGACGTCGGCGGCTTCGAGCTGAACACCAGGGTCGTCGACGTGCCGGTCATGATAGACGATCCCTGGACCCACGAGGCCCTGATGCGCTTCCGCGACCGTCACCAGGACCCCGACTCCACCGACCTGGAGTACTCGGCCCGCATAAACGGCTACGACTCGAAGGAGGACTTCATAGAGGCGCTGCTGGGCTCCCCGTGGCTGGTGACCATGATCGGGTTCGTGCCGGGGTTGCCCTGGTGCTACCAGCTAGTCCCGCCGGAGGAGCAGATCGAGGTCCCCAAGTACGTGAGGCCCCGCACCTACACACCAGAACGCGCCTTCGGCTTCGGCGGCGGCTTCGCGGTGATCTACTCGGTCGAGGGGGCGGGCGGCTACCAGCTCTTCGGCCGCTCTCCGGTACCGGTCCTGGACGTGCAGCAACGCCTCCCAGACTTCCGGGATTCCATAGTCTTCCCCAAACCCGGGGACATCTGGAACTACCGCCGCATAGACCGCGAGGAGTTCGACCGGCTGGAGGCCGAGGTCGAGGAGGGTACCTTCGAGTACACCAAGAAGGACTTCACCTTCCACCCGGACCGCGCGCTCGAG
>DATACV010000441.1:0-2732 GCA_036258875.1 Rubrobacteraceae bacterium | reverse complement strand
CGAGAACGCCCTCTACAACCTGGTGGGCACGAGCCTCGTCGCCGCTGCCTACAGCCACCATGAGCGGCCCTACGGCGTGGTAAGCCTCATAGGGCCGAGGCGCATGGACTACGACGCCGCCATCTCCACGGTCCGCTCGGCGGCCGAGGCCCTGACCCACCGCCTCAGCTCCGGGTTCTGAGCGTGGCGACCAAGCGCGACTACTACGAGATACTGGGCGTGCCACGGGAGGCCTCGGAGGCGGAGATCAAGAAGGCCTACCGTCGCCTCGCCCGCGACCATCACCCGGACGTCAACGCCCATGACCCCGGCGCCGAGGAGCGCTTCAAGGAGCTCACGGAGGCCTACGAGGTCCTCTCCAACCTCGAGTCGCGGCGCGCCTACGACACCTACGGCCACCGGGTACCCCGCGGGGCTGCGGGCGGCTACCCCGGAGGGGACCCCTTCGGCGGATTTCAGGACATCTTCGAGGCCTTCTTCGGCGACCGCGGCTTCGGTGGTTCTTTCTTCGGCACGACTACCGCGCGCGGGCCGAGCCGTGGGGCCGACATCGAGGTGGAGGTCGAGGTCGACCTGCGCGAGGCGGCGTTCGGGGTAGACCGGCAGGTGAAGGTGCAGACCGTAAAGAACTGCCGGGTCTGCGACGGCGTGGGTGGCACCGAGGCCCACACCTGCCCGACGTGCGGCGGCGCCGGAGTCGTCCGGACGGTCAGGGAGAGCTTCCTGGGCCAGATGGTGAGCACCCAGACGTGCTCGACCTGCGGAGGGCGGGGCAGGGTCATCGACGTCGCGTGCGAGAACTGCCGGGGGAGCGGCAGGGTCTCGGAGGTCCAGGAGCGGCTGCTGCGCGTGCCGGCCGGCATCGAAGACGGCATGCGGCTCAGGGTACCGGGAGCGGGGCACGCCGGGGAGCCCGGCGCGCCGTCAGGGGACCTCTACGTGACCGTGCGGGTCCAGGAAGACCCCGAGCTGATGCGCGACGGCGAAGACCTCGTGCACCGGATGAGGGTCAGCTTCGTCGAGGCGGCGCTCGGGACGGAGGCCGAGGTGCCGACGCTCGAAGGGATGGCTCCGGTCAGGGTGGAGGCCGGGACCCAGCCAGGCACGACGCTCAGGCTTAAAGGAGAGGGGATGCCGCGCATCCGGGGCCGGGGGCGGGGGGACCTCAAGGTGGTGGTGGACGTCATGGTGCCCACGCGGCTCTCGGGCGAGCAGCGCGAGCTCCTGGAGAGGTTCGAGGCCGTGAGCGGGGAGGAGACCTACAACGGCAGCGGAGGCTCCTTCTTCGACCGCCTCAGGGGAGTCTTCAGGTAGGGGCGTAGAGAGATCACGCGCACGCCGATCACGCGTATCTTCGTAGACCTGGCGCTGGAGCCGGGCACCGCCCTCGAGCTGCCGGATGGAGAGGCTCGCCACGTGCTCAGGGTCCTGCGTGGCCGCGAGGGGGACGCCCTCGAGGTGGTGGACTCGGAAGGTGCCCTGTTCCTCGCCGAGCTGGGCGCGGGGAGCGAGGCTACCGTCCTGGAGGCGCTCGAGTGCTACGAGGAGGCAAGGCTCTCCCTGTACCAGGCGGTACCCAAAGGCGGGCGCATGGACCTCGTGGTCGAGAAGGCGACCGAGGTCGGGGCGACGAGGATAGTGCCGCTCCTCACCGAGCGCGGGCTCGTGAGGCCGCGCGACGCGAAGGTCGGTCGCTGGCGACGGGTGGCCGAGGCCGCCGCGCGGCAGTCCCTGCGACTGGGCGTGCCGGAGGTAGCGGAACCTGTGGGCTTCTCCGAGGCGATCAGGGAGGCGGGCACAGGCGGCGTGTTGTTGCACAACGACCCGGAGCTCGAGCCGTTGGAGGCGGCCGTTCGCGCGCCTGCGAGCCTCTTCGTGGGTCCCGAGGGTGGCTGGAGTGGGGAGGAGCTGCGGTTGGCCGAGGAGGCCGGGCTTGTGTTCGCGCAGCTCGGGCCTTACCGGCTGCGAAGCGAGACCGCGGGGGTCGTCGCGGCAGCCCGGGCGCGAGCCGCTATGGAGAGGTACGTTAGAGAGACGGGGTGAGGAGTTGAACGTGGACGAGAGAGACTGCATATTTTGTAAGATAGCGAAGGGGGAATTGGACGCCGAGGTGGTCCACGACGAGGACGAGGTGCTGGCCTTCAAGGACATAAACGGGCGGGCGCCCGTGCACGTGCTCGTCATCCCCCGCCAGCACGTCGCCTCGCTGGAGGAGATCACGAGCCTGCCAGAGCAGGTCACGCGGCGCCTCTTCGAGGTCTCCAGCCTGGTCGCCCAGAAGCTCGGGGTCGGGGAGAGCGGCTACGCGGTCAGGATCAACAACGGCCCCGACGCGGGCCAGGAGATCTTCCACCTCCACCTCCACGTCCTCGGCGGCGAGAGGATACGGATGCCGTGAGCATCGCAGAGCAGATACAGCAGGACACCAAGAGCGCCATGAAGGAGCGGGACAGGGCCAGGGTGGGCGCTCTGAGGATGCTCGGCGCGGCGCTCAAGAACGGCGAGATCGAGGCCGGCAGGCCGCTCACCGAGGACGAGGAGCTGGTGGTCTTGCGGCGCCAGCTCAAGCAGCGCGAGGAGTCTGCGGAGGCGTTCCGCAGGGCAGGCCGCGAGGAGCAGGCAGCCTCGGAGGCGGCGGAGGCCGAGATCGTGCGCACCTACCTGCCCCAGCCTCTCTCTGCGGAGGAGCTGGAGAGCATAGTGGATGCGGCGGTACAGGAGACGGGCGCGAC
>DATACV010000440.1:0-4553 GCA_036258875.1 Rubrobacteraceae bacterium | reverse complement strand
AAGGAGAAGTTGCCGAGCATCTCGAAGAAGGTCAGGTGGCTCGGGTCGCCGACCTCCTCGATGTCCTGGGTGCGGAAGCACTTCTGGGCGCTCACCGCGCGCGGGGTCGGCGGGCGGTCCTGGCCCGTGAAGTAGGTGATGAACTGCTGCATCCCGGCGGTGGTGAGCAGCACCGTCGGGTCGTTGTGCGGGATCAGGGACGAGCTGGGGTAGGGGCGGTGGTCCCTCTCCTCGAAGAAGGTCAGGAACCTCTCGCGTATCTCGCTGCTCTTCATAGCTCCCATAGCGGATTATTGTACTTTTTCAGCGGTTGCTTTCCAGTTCGTCGAGCTCGCGCCTGAGGTCGTCGAGGGCGCGTCTGAGGAGGCGTGAGACGTGCATCTGGCTCACGCCTATGTGGTCGGCGATCTCCGTCTGCGTCTTGCCCTCGTTGAAGCGGAGCTTCAGGATCTGCTGCTGCTGGTCCTTGAGGCCGCCTATAGCCTCCTGCAGCAGGATCCTATCCTCCAGGCCCTCTATCGGGGACCGGTCGTCGGCCTGGAGGTCCAATATGGTGTCCCCGTCGGGCTCCTCCTGGCTCACCGGCGCGTCGAGGCTCGCGGTGTTGTACGCCCAGCCAAGCGTCAGGGCCTCGGCCACGCTCTCCACGTCCGAGTCGAGGGTGTCGGCGAGCTCCTGGATCGTGGGCGAGCGGCCCGTGCGCACCGTCTCGTCCCGGATGGCCTCCTTCGCCGACTGCCTGAGCTCCTGCAGGCCGCGGGGGACGCGCATCGCCCAGCCCTTGTCGCGGAAGTAGCGCTTGATCTCCCCGAGTATGTTCGGCGTGGCGTAGGTCGAGAACTCGATGTTCCGGTCCACGTCGAAGCGGTCGACGGCTTTGATCAGGCCCACCGAGGCTACCTGCACGAGGTCGTCCACGGGCTCGCCGCGGCCGGCGAACTTGCGGGCCAGGAACTCGGCCAGCGGCAGCTGCTCCTGGATGACCTGCTCGCGGGCGGTCTCGTCGCCGCGCCTGTGGTAGCGCTCCAGGAGCATGCGGGTGCGTGCCTTGTCCGGTCGCTTGTAGCGCCGGCTCACGACACCAGCTCTACAACGGTGCGCCATCGCGGCGCCTCGTGCCCCTCGGCCGGCTCTTCGACCTCGGCGAGGACGCCGTCGTTCTCGAGCGAGAAGCGGTAGCGCGTCGGCGCGTCCTCCGAGTGAAAGCCCTGCAGGAGCTCGACGGCCTCCTCCAGCCCCCCGACCCCGACCTTGGCGCGCGCGGCCATCCCGGCCAGGACGAGCCCCACGCACGAGCGCAGCTCCTTGTCCGGCGGCACCTTCAGGTAGGCGTACTCCTGGGCCTGGTCGGCGGTCAAGCTGATCCCTCCTCGGTTCTCTCAGTTGCCTCGGGCGCTTCGTCTTCTGTTCGCGTAACGGCCGCCTCTTCGCGCGCCTGCCGCGCGAGGCGGTCCTGGTTGGCCTCGTGCTCGGCGAGGTCGCGCAGGATCTCCTCGCGGCGCCTGGTAGAGGCCTCGCGGGCCGCCGAGACGGCGTTCTCGAAGCGCTGGCGGATGTTGTCGGGGAGGTCCCGCGCCGACCTCGGCAGGCGCTTGCGCACCTCCTCGTTCGTCGCGTAGACCGTGCCGGCCACGCCGAGCACGACCCCCGCCACGATCTTGCTCCAGCCCTCCACCTAGGAGCCCTCCCTCTCCGGCGCCTTCTCGCCACCGAGGAACGTGCTGATGCCGCGCGAGAGCCCGGCGGTCGCGGATGAGACCTTGATGACGCCGCTGCGCACCCCCTTGGTGATGACCGCGGTGGTCTGGTCGAGCTCTCCGGTCATGCCGGCCACGTCGCCTACTGCCTCGTCGAGCTGGGAGAGCTGGCTGTTGATGTTGTCCACCGTCACGTGCGTCTTGCCGATCAGCGGCACTACCTGCTCCGAGACGTCCTTGATCGCCCGCTCGGTGGTCGAGAAGATCCTGGCGAGCCTGAGGAACATCCACGCGAGCACGAAGAACGCGACCGCGATCCCCCCAAAGAGTATCCCCTTCATCAACTCAACGAAAGCGTCCAAACTCTACCGCACCTCCCGCCCGAGAGCCCGCATTATAGCCGATCTACGCCCCACCACGACGCACTATGCCGCCCCCCACTACCCGTTCCCCATCGGCGGTGTAGAACACTGCCGACTGCCCCGGAGCGACGCCGAGCACGGGCTCTTCGAGCCGCGCGATCCACTCGCCCTTCGCCTCGCCCTTCTCGACCTCGCACGCCACCGGCGCGCCGTTGTAGCGGACCTGCACGAGGCGGGCCTCGCCGGGACCCAGGAACCAGTTGAGCCCCCGCACCCCAACCTCCCGCACCTCGAGATCCCGCTTGCTCCCCACGACTACCTGGTTGGTCCGCGGGCGGACCTCGGTGACGTAGAGCGGGGTCGGGGCCGAGACGCCTATGCCGCGCCGCTGCCCGACCGTGAAGTCCACGACGCCCTCGTGCTGCCCGAGCACCGCCCCCTCCCGGTCTACGACGTCGCCCGGCTCGGCCTCTACCCTCTTGCGGACGAAACCGCGGTAGTCCCCATCCGGGATGAAGCAGATGTCCTGGCTCTCGGGCGTGTAGGCGACGGCGAGGCCCCGCTCCTCGGCGATCCGGCGCACCTCCGTCTTGCGGTAGCCCCCCAGGGGGAAGACCGTGCGCGCCAGCAGCTCCTTCGGGATAGGCCAGAGCACATAGGTCTGGTCCTTGGTCTCGTCCACGGGCCTGGCGAGGGCGGGTCCCTCGGCGACTTTTGCGTAGTGGCCGGTCGCGACCTTCTCGAAGCCGAGCCGGTCCGCTAGGAAGGCCGCCGCGTGGAACTTGACGTGCGCGTTGCAGGCGACGCAGGGGTTCGGGGTCCTCCCCTTATCGTAGGAGCCGACGAAGTCGCGCATCACGCGCCGGTCGAAGAGCTCCTTGAGGTCGAGCGTGAAGTGAGGCAGGCCCATGCGATGCGCCGTGTCGCGGGCGAAGAGCACAGTGTCGGGCGAGCAGCACGAACGGCTCCCCTTTTCACCGTCGTGCAGCCTGAACGTCACGGTCGCGACGTCGTAACCCGCCTCCTTTAGCAGGAGGGCCGTAACCGCGGAGTCCACCCCACCGCTCATCGCCGCAACGACACCCGTAGAGACGCCACGGCGTGGCGTCTCTACGTCTCCGCCGTATCCTTCGACCAGCGCCTCCCCGCCCTCCTTGTTCAGGTGATCTTCGAAGGCCTTGTGCAGCGCGTCTAGAACGAGAGTAAGCGCGTGTTCCTTGCCCAGCGGCAGCGGCCCGCCCAGCGCCTCCTGCACCTCGTCCTTCGAGACCCGTGCCGCCTCCAGGAGCGCTCTGCCGTTCACGAGCTCGGCGAGCGCGGACCCGGCGGCTATGCAAGCCGCGCAGCCGTATGCCTGGTACCGGACCTCGGCGAGGACGTTGCCCTCTATCCTGATCGAGAAGCGGGCGACGTCCCCGCATGCCGCGTCCCCCGACTCCCCCGTCCCGGAGGGGTCGGGGATCTCGCCCGCGTGGCGTGGGCTGACGAGATGCTCTATGACCTGCGGCCTGTAGCGGTCGGGCATCAGGTCTCAGCCCGTGTAGAGCGGGGACAGCTTGCGCAGGCGCGAGACGGCAGCGGAGAAGGCGCCGAGGAAGCCCTCGACCTCCTGGAGCGTGTTGTCCTTGCCGACGGTGATCCTGACCGCCGAGAAGGCCTCTCGCTCGTCCCGACCCATCGCGAGAAGCACCGGGGAGGCCCTGTGGCCCGCGGAGCCCGACGCGCACGCCGAGCCGCTCCCGACCGCGTACCCGAGCGAGTCGAGGAAGAGCACGAGCGCCTCGGCCTCGACGCCCTCGACCGAGAGGTGCACGTTGTTCGTGAGGCGCCTCACGCGGTGGCCGTTGACGCGGATGCCCGGGATCTCCGCGACGCCCTCGAGGATCTCCTCCCGCAGCCGCGTCTCGTGGTGGGAGCGCTGCTCCAGCTCTTGCCCGGCCAGGCGGGCCGCCTCCCCGAGGCCGACGAGGCCGGCGACGTTCTCGGTGCCGCTCCGCAACCCCCCCTCCTGGCCGCCGCCGTACAGGACGGGGTCGAGGGTCGCGTCACCCCGCACGTAGAGGGCTCCGACGCCCTGCGGGCCGTAGAGCTTGTGGCCGGAGATCGCGAGCGTCGTGACCGGCACATCCCCTACGTCGAGAACCATCCGGCCGGCCGCCTGGACCGCGTCGGTGTGCAGGGGGATACCCCTCTCGGCGCAGATCTCCGCGAGCTCCCCTACAGGCTGCACGGTGCCCACCTCGTTGTTCGCCCAGATCACCGCGGCGAGCGCGGTATCCGGGCGCAGGGCGCGCTCGAACTCCGCAGGGTCGACGAGCCCGTCCGAGTCCACCCCGACCCGCGAGACCTCGAAGCCCTCCGACTCCAGCCGGCGCGCGGCCTCCCGGACGGCGGCGTGCTCGACGCGAGAGACCACCACGTGCCGCTTCTCCGCGGAAGAGGCGCGGGCGAGGCCGAGGACGGCGAGGTTGTCCGACTCCGTACCGCCGCCCGT
>DATACV010000439.1:0-2042 GCA_036258875.1 Rubrobacteraceae bacterium | reverse complement strand
CTCGTGGAGGACGCCGACGAAGCGGGGCTGCCGCCGGCGTTGGCGCAGGACGAGCAGGGAGTTGTGTGTCGCGTCCGGATACTCATCGCTGACCGCATCGACGCCACGATCGAACTGGACGGGACGATCTCGGAGCTGCGCGACGTCTCCCTGGACGAGCTGTTTGCGGTCCTTGAGGAGGCCGAGGGGCTGTCGCGAGGGGACGGCGGTGGGTAGGAAAGACACCTACAGGCCCCTTTTTGGCCCATCCAGGTCTTCGGTGACGTCCTGGATGGTGATCCACTCCTCGTAGAGCGCCTTCCTGGTGGCCTGGCCTCGGGAGCCGACCCCCATCTTCTCGTAGGTGTTGGCGAGGTGGCGTTTGACGGTGCCCTCCGTCACGTGCAGCGACGCCCCTATCTGGCGGTTGGAGAGGCCTCGGGCGGCCAGGAGCAGTATCTCGAGCTCCCTGGCCGAGAGCACGCCCTGTGAGCCCTCCTGCGCTGCTTCTAGCATCCCGAGCGGCATGCCCACCACCGCGTTCTTGCTCTTCGGGTCCAGGATAGCGGCGCGCACGGCGGCCACCAGGTGCTCTGCGGAGGCGCTCTTGACGATGTAGGCGCTCGCCCCGAGGTCCATCAGCTCCCTGACGTGGCGCGGGTCCTCGATCATGGTGACTATGACCACCTTGGGCGGGGGATCTGTAGCCTCGCGCATCCTTCTGAGGTTCTCCTTGGCCCGGGAGATGGGCATCTGCACCTGCATCAGGACGACGTCGGGCTTCGTCAGGCGGGCAAGCTCGACGGCCCCATCGTCGTTGTCGGCCTGCCCGACGATCTCCATGGCGCCGTAGCCGCTCAGCACGCTCGCAATGCCCTGGCGGAACATGGTGTGGTCGTCCGCCAACAATACCCTGATCGGCCCACTCGTTTCTCGGGTCTCACTCATTACTCGGCACTCCCCTTGCGTGGCGCAGCGAGATAGGTAGTTACCCGGCTCCCCTGGGGAGCCGCGCCCTCCATTTACCCAAGCTCTTAAGGTTCTGCATCTTTGGTGCCATAGTACACATTCCTACGATATTATCCGCAATTTCGAACACTATTCACCCAAGTGACGGGAAGGGGGTGTCCTTCGAAGGTCGCCCGCGGAGGGTTGGGCGTCCCGCGAGTTGGACGCGACGTGGCCGGCCCAAAGACCGAGAGTTCACATTTTCTTGTAGATTGCAGGAATTTCTAGAGTGGGCGATGCTGGGTTCGAACCAGCGACCTCTGCCGTGTGAAGGCAGCGCTCTCCCGCTGAGCTAATCGCCCGTAGGGTGGTGAATATACCATCAGCTGGGGCGGCTGTTAAGCTCCGGCGGGCTCCCGGGAGGTGCCCGTTGGATATAATGCCGCCCGGCGGCACAGCGGGACGGAGGGATGCGTATGACGGAACGGGGCGGTGACGGATCTACCGGTGACCTGGACCGCGTGGTGGCTGAGTTGCGGGGGCTCTCGGGGGACATCGAGTCCTGCGGCGTGCTCTCGCAGGAGGGCGAGCTCCTCTCCTCCTCGCACGGCGAGGGCGTGGAGCGGGAGCGGGTCACGGCCATGCTTGCGGCGCTGGCCAACCTCGCCGAGCGGGTGGCGCGGCAGGGAGGCAAGGAACACGCCTCGCAGGTAAGGGTGAAGACCGAGGGCGGCCACGTGCTCCTCGTCAGGTTGGACGGTGGCGGCGCCCTCGCCGCAACGACGGGGCCCGACGCCAGGGTCGGCCTCGTGCTCTACGACATGCGCAACGCTCGCGCGGAGGCCGAGAAGGCCCTGGAAGGGGGGAGGTAACGGTGAGGAAGCTGCTCGGGCGGCTGGTCCTGATCGGGGCCCTCGCCGGTGGCGTCGTGGCCGCGCGTAACTACCTGAGGGGCGCGACCGCCGGGGAAGAGGTAGTCCAGCTCGTCTTCGACGACGGCTCGTCGCGCTCGCTCGCCTCGAACACCGTCGAGGCTCAGGAGTTCACGGATATAGCCCGCAAGGTCGTCGAGATCGGGATCTGAGGCGGCTTCAGGCTACAGGTTTCAGGGTTGG
>DATACV010000438.1:0-2815 GCA_036258875.1 Rubrobacteraceae bacterium | reverse complement strand
CTCGCGCCGCCCCGCCTTCTCGGAGATGACCAGCAGGAGCGCCGTCAGGATGAAGTTGCCCACCACCGAGGAGCCGCCGTAGGAGACGAAGGGGAGCGTGATCCCGGTCAGCGGGATCGCCTTGGTCACCCCGCCGACGATTATGAGGGTCTGCAAGGCGAACATCGCCGTCAGCCCGAAGGCCAGGAGCTTCGAGGCCTCGTCTTCGGCGAGGAGCGATATCTTGATCCCCCGGTACACGAACGTCAGGAACGCCAGCAAGACAGCCGTCGCCCCGAGCAGCCCGAGCTCGCTCGCTATGGCGGAGAAGATGAAGTCGGTCTCGACCTCGGGGATGGTCTGGGAGAAGCCGGCGCCGAGTCCCGTTCCCGTGAGCCCCCCGTCGGCGATGTTGAAGATGCTCTGCAGGATCTGGAACCCGGCCCCGTCGGGGTCCTGCCACGGGTCGAGCCAGCTCTGCACCCTGAGCTGCACGTGGCCGAAGAGGAGGTACGTCACGAGCGAGCCCACGCAGAAGAGGACCGTGCCGAGCAGCACGTAGGCGATGCGACCCGTCGCGGCGTAGAGCATGAGCAGCGGGACGGCGAAGAAGAGGAGGCTGCTCCCGAGGTCCTTCTCGAAGACCAGGAGCCCAAGAGAGGCCGCCCACACGAACGCGACGGGTCCGAAGTACTTGAGGGCCGGGATCTGGACGCCCAGGATCGTGCGGCTCGTGGCCGTCATGACGTCGCGCTTCTCGGCGAGGTAGCCGGCGAAGAAGATCACGAGCGCTATGCGGGCGAACTCGGAGGGCTGGAAGTTGACGGGGCCTATGGCCACCCAGAGCCGCGCCCCGTTCACCTCGTAGCCGAAGGGCGTGAACGTCGAGGCGATAAGGGCGACCGCCCCCAGGGCCAGGAGGTACTTGTAGCCGAAGAGGCGGTGGTAGTTGCGGAAGAAGAGCACTATAAGGAACATCGCCCCGCTCCCGACCAGGATCCAGATCGCCTGCGTCGTGGCCAGGTTCCTCGCGCCCTGCACGTCGTAGGTGAGCCGGAAGATCATGACGAGCCCGATGCCGGTGAGCATGGTAACTATCGGCAGGAGGAGCACGTCGGAGTGGGGGAGGAGCAGCCGCACGCCCAGGTAGAGCGCGAAGAGCGTCCCTGCGTAGTAGGCGCCGTAGACCAGCGGCGGGCTGGCAGCCTCCTGCGCGAAGATCAGGGTCGCGAAGCCCAGGGAGGTTATGAGCAGGGCGAGGATCATGGGGCTCGTGGCGCGCTGGGTCATGCTACTCGCCGAGGTCGTCGAGCACGGGCTCGATCTCTTCCTGGGTGTAGAGCTTGTGGTTCTCTATGGGCTCCTGGTAGGGCGTCTTGACGTCCGAGACCTGGACGCCCGTCTCGCGCCAGGGCTCGTTGAGCTCGACGCCCAGAGGCGCGTAGGGCAGTCCCCGGTAGGCCACCACCTCGCCGTCTTCGGTGCCGAGGAAGTACCGGCTGGACCCCCACAGGTACGCCGGCGTCAGGGCGATGACGAAGATAATCATCACCGCCAGCCCCCGCACTAACCTCCCGAAGCCACCCCTCTTGCGCTTCCTGCGCGCCGGCTTCGGACGCCCGGGGGCCCGGCTCGCGACGCTGGCCCGAGGCGGAGCCCCGGGTGACCGCGCGGGCGGACGGGCGGTTGCCCGGCTCTCCTCCCCGGAGCGCGCTACGGGGGGCATCTCGGCGGTGTCGCCGGAGCGCTCCGCGGGCGGGGGTTCCTGCTCCTGCTTCACGTCCACCACCACAACTGTGACGTTGTCCGCGCCGCCCGCTTCCAGGGCCGCTGAGACCAGGTTTCGCGCCGGCTCTTCGGGGGCGCCGGAGGAGTCGGCCAGGATCTCCGCTATCCTCCCCTCGGGCACCATGTCGGTGAGGCCGTCGGAGCACAGGAGGAGGCGATCCCCGGCCTCCACGGGGAGGACCATGGTGTCCACCTCGACCTCCTCGTCCGCGCCAAGGGCGCGGGTGATCAGGTTCTTCTGCGGGTGCTCGGCGGCCTGGGCGCGGGTAAGGTCCCCGCTGCGCACCAGCTCGGCGACGAGCGAGTGGTCCTCGGTGACGGGCTTCAAGCTCCCGCCGCGCAGCAGGTAGGCCCGCGAGTCCCCGACGTGTGCGATCTCGGCCTTCGGCTCCTCGCGGGTGCCGCCGAAGCGAACGGCCACGATCGTGGTCCCCATCCCCGAGAGCCGCTCGTCGCCGCGGCCGACGGCGAGGATCCGGCGGTTCGCCTCCCTGATCGCGGCCTCGAAGGAACCGTCGGGCTCGAGCTCCTTGAGGACGTCGACGGCGATGCGGCTCGCCACCTCCCCGGCCTCGAAGCCGCCGATACCGTCGGCGACCGCGAACAGCGTCTCGTCGCGGCCCTCGCCGACCAGGAGCGCGTCCTCGTTGTTGGCGCGGACCTTCCCCGCGTCGGTAGCACCGAAGGGTTCCAAGAACAGCATAGCCCTAGAGCTTACTCTTCGTACCGGAAGGTTGTCGAGCCGACGCGCACGGTGTCGCCGTGCCTCAAGGGCGTCGCGCCGACGGTCTTGCGCCCGTTGACGAACGTCCCGTTGGTCGAGCCTAGGTCCTCCACGTACAGGAGGCCCCCGTGGCGGGTGAGCTGGGCGTGGCGCCCGGAGGCGTAGTCGTCGCTCTTGAGGACGATGTCGCTCGCCGAGGAGCGCCCGATGCTCGTCGCGCCGTCCTGGACGGCGAAGCGGGTCTCGGGGGCAAGGATCTCCGAGTCCTCCACGACGAGCTCGGAGCCGTTGCGGGCAGGCCCGCGCGGCGCATAGGATCCGCGC
>DATACV010000437.1:0-2167 GCA_036258875.1 Rubrobacteraceae bacterium | reverse complement strand
GGCGAAGAGCAAGAGCAACAGCAACGCCTTCGCCGCCAGGAGCGGCACCTGAAGCTCGAGCACGGCCCTACCGCCTCCCGGCGCCCGAAGGGTTCCTCTCGCCCTCCCCGGGGGAGTCGATGCGGCGGACGAAACGGGCGGTGCTCTGGCCGAAGGTCAGCTCGTCGCCGCTCTCTATCCGCTCGCGGTCTATGGGCGCGCCGTCCAGCAGGGTGCCGTTGGTCGAGCCGAGGTCCTCGACCACGTAGCCGTTGTCGGCGCGCGAGAGCCGCGCGTGCTTCCTGGAGACGTTCGGGTCGGGGATTACTATGTCGTTCTCCTGCGACCGGCCGACGGTCCAGGGCCCACGCCCCTCCAGCGGGAAGCTCCCGTCCTTCGTCACTATCTCGACGATCTCGCGCGCGAGCCCGTGCCTCTCGGCCTCCTCGGGGGAGATGGCGGAGGTGCCCTGAGCCACGCCTCCGGTCTCCTCGGTGCGGAAGATGCGGGTCTGACCCGAGGTGTCCTGGGGGGCGTCCTTCTCGCGCGGGCCGTCCCCGCCGGTCAGCTTGGCGGTGATACCGAACTCACCGAAGCGCAACGAGTCCTCCGTCTCGAAGCGGACCCTGGGCGGGGTCATCAGGTGGTAGTCCTTGTTCTCCGCGTGCGTGGAGGCGTACTGGATCAGCTCGTCCCTCAGGGCGTCCTGGTAGGCCTGGATGGACTCCACGTCCTCCTGGGAGAGGTGCACCGTGAAGTCGTTCGGGGCGTAGGTGCGCGAGATGCTGACCATCCGGCCCTCGTCCATCTGCTTGGTGAGGGCCTTGGCGATCTCTACCGGGTGGATCTGACGCCTGAAAGCACGCCCGAAGACGCCCTCTACGAGCGACTCCATCCGCTTCTCGATGTTCTTGAGGATGCCCAAAAGATACTTACCCTCTCACCCTCGCAACGAGGTACCTCAGTACCGCGTACATTATAGCCGCGAGGCCGAGGGAAATCACAGCGTCGGAGAGGGCCCTCGAGGTCTCGGAGACCGCGAGCGCGTATCCGAGCACCCCGCCCCCCGCCGCCAGGGCGAGCCCGACGAAGGGGCGGCCGGTCCACTCCCCGAGCGAGACCGCGAGCCCCATCGCCGCCCACAGCACGAAAAGGAGCAGGAAAGCGGGGTGCTCTTGCTGGACGTACTCGAAGATCAGCCCGCACCATTCGACGAGCTCCTGGATGTTCAACGACGCCGGTATCCGGTCGAAGACGACGCCGCTGTAGGGGACCCGGCCGTCGTCCAGCGTCAGGTCGTAGCCGACGAGAACGAGCGCCCCGACCGCCGAAGAGAGGGCCGCCCCGAGGGGGCGCATGAGGGCGCCGAAGAGGATCGGCAACCCGGCTCCCAGGCCGACGAGGGCGAGCGGCACGGCGAGCATAGGCCCCAGAGGCGAGCGTCCCACGTCCCCGTTTGCGGAGCCGACGCCCGCGGTCCAGAGGCCGCCGATGGCCGGCACGAGCACCGCGAACCCGAGGCCGACGCCGTTGCGCACGAGCGCCACCGCGAGCGCGACTATCACCCCCAGGGCGGCGAGGCGCGGCAGCAGGTAGCCAGCCACCCCGAACCCCGCGGCTATCCCCAGCGCCTCGGCGCCGTTGCGGCCCAGGAGGTTCGAGGTGAGGACGAAGCCTAGGTAGCCCGCCGCGAGGCCGTTGATCAGGCGCAGGCCGCTCTCCGGGAACCGTAAGGGCACCTCCTCGAGGGACTTGTGCCCGGCGGGCACGCTGCCGGACGGGGCCTTGCGGCCGGTCAGGAGCTTCAGTGCGGCCCAGGCGCTCTGGGGGCGGTGGGCGGGGTTGGGTGAGGTTGCCCTGTTCACGAACTCCCGCAGGCGCGGGGGTGGCTCGTAGGGCTGGTGGGCCAGGAGGGTGCGGGCCGTCGCCCCGACCGCGTAGATGTCCGTGAGCGCGCTCGGGTCGGCGCCGTCCAGGATCTCCGGCGCGATGTAGCCGGGGGTGCCGACGGCGAAGCCTACCCTGGTGAGGCGCGTGTCCCCGGCGCGGTAGGCGACCCCGAAGTCGGTGAGCTTCACGCGCCCCCGGGAGTCGACGAGGGCGTTCTGGGGTTTTATGTCGCGGTGGATGATGCCCTGGCCGTGGGCGTAGACGAGGGCCTCCAGGATCTGGGAGAGGGCGTCCACGA
>DATACV010000436.1:0-1726 GCA_036258875.1 Rubrobacteraceae bacterium | reverse complement strand
AGGATCAGGACCTCCGGACGCACGGCGAGGACGCTCGCCACCGCGACCCGCTGGCGCTCTCCTTTGGTCATCCCGAAGGGGTCCTCTTCCTCGCGCCCCTCGAGCCCGACCGCGGCGAGCGCCTCGGAGACGCGCTCCTTGATCTCGTCCTCCTCGAAGCCCCTGACCTTCGGCCCGAAGGCCACCTCGTCGAAGACGGTGTCCGAGAAGATCTGGTGGTCAGGGTTCTGGAAGACGTAGCCGACCCGCTGCCCGAGCCGGCGTATCCCCTGCTCTACCGTCTCCTCCCCCTCCACCCGTACAGATCCCTCCGTCGGCCCAAGGAGCCCGTTGAAGTGCTTCACCAGGGTAGTCTTGCCCGACCCGTTCTGCCCCAGCACGGCCAGGAACTCGCCCCGCCGCACCTCGAGGTCCACCCCCTCCAGCGCCACGACGCCGTTCGGGTAGCGGTGCGAGAGCTCCTCCACCTCGATCAGCGCCTCCCCGTAGCCCTTCTCCCGCTCCTCGTCGGCCTCGACCAGCTGCCGGTGGCGCTCCGGGCTCACCCGCCAGCTCCGCCTCTCGTACTCCTGAAGCCCCTCCTCCGGCGTCAGGGGCAGGTGCTCCTCCCCCACCCCCTTCTCGCGGAAGAAGCGCGCGACCCCGAGCGGCATGACGCTCGACTCTTCGAGGAGCTCCACGTCCCGCAGGACCTCGCGGGCTGGCCTGTCGGCGACGACCTTGCCGTCGCGCAGCACGATAATGCGGTCGGCGTCGAGGGTCTCCTCTGTCTCGTGCTCGACGACCATGAGGGTAACGTCGTCGCGGTCCTTGAGGTCCTCGGCGATCTCGAAGATCCCGAGCTTCCCGATCGGGTCGAGATCGGTGGTCGGCTCGTCGAGGCACAGGATCCTCGGCTCCATCGCCAGGACCGAGGCTATGGCCAACCGCTGCTTCTGCCCGCCCGAGAGCGTCGCCGGCTGGCGGTCGTCGAAGCCCTCGAGGCGCACCTGCGAGAGGACGCTCCCCACGCGCCGCACCATCTCCTCGCGCTCGACCTCGAAGTTCTCCGGCCCGAAGGCCACCTCCAGCGCGACGTTCGTCGAGAAGAGCTGGGCCTCAAAGTCCTGGAAGACGAGGCCGACGTCCCTGGCGAACTCGCCTACCTTCCCCTCGCGGGTCGAACGGCCCTCGATGAGCACTTCGCCTTGCATCCGGCCGCGGAAGAAATGGGGGATCAGGCCGTTAAGGGAGGTGCACAGGGTGCTCTTCCCAGCCCCCGAGTGCCCCATGATGACTACGAACTCGCCCTGCGCCACGTCCAGGCTCACCCCGTCCAGCGCGGGCTCCTTCTGCCCCCTGTACGTGTATGCCAGGTTCTGGATGCTGACCGCCGGTTCTGCTATGGGTCCACCCTCCTCACACAGCGAAGAATAGTCCAAAGGCAGTATGCGACGCTACCCCTCGCCGGATGAGCCGCCAGGCGAGTGGGACGGACAGATACGTTACCTGCCGCTACGGTAGGCTACACGGCGGACTTCGCCTCGAGGGCGGGTATGATCTCCTCCCCGTAGGCGTCCAGCGTCTCCTCCATCGCGTCGTGCATGAGGTAGATGTTGAACTGGTCCGCGCCGAGCGCTTTCAGCTCGTTCAGCTTCGCGACGTGGTCTTCGACGGTGCCGAGCACGCAGAAGCGGTCGACGATGTCGTCGGGGACGAAGTCCGTCGAGGGGTTGTCGGCCTTGCC
>DATACV010000435.1:0-2279 GCA_036258875.1 Rubrobacteraceae bacterium | reverse complement strand
CCAGCCGCCTCTTCGGCCTCGTACCCACCGACCCGGCAGGTAGCCGGCTCGAGGCCCAGGACGTACGTACCCTCGCCGGTCATGGTCCACTGCACGAACTCGGGCAGCTCCTCGGGCCGGAACCGCACCGAGAGGGCGAGCCGGAGCGCCGGGTTCTCGAGCCGCGCCTCGGCCCAGCCGTCGGCGGCGGCCGCCGGCCGGTGGTAGAAGACGCGCTCCGCGAACCCCGGGGCCGGGGGGTCGAAGCGGTCCCAGGTCCCGCGCCCCGCCGCCGCTGCCTCGTCCCTGGGCTCGGGGGGATCCCCCCGCCTCCCCGGACCGGCGAGGCGCGCCCCTTCGTCCAGTAGCGGCCACCCGAGGTTGATGTGGTAGAGGAGCATGAGCGGCTCGGGCTGGAAGCCCTCGTTCTCGACCTCGTCTTCTACCCTGAGCTTGGATTCGCCGAGGCGGGCGGAGACCGTCCGCCTCAGCGCCAGGTTGGGACCGAATACCCGGCTCTCCCGGACCTCGCCGCGCGCCAGCAGGACGCAACCCTCCTCGTCCCACCGCTCCTCGCGCGAGACGTTCGAGGCCTGGGTGTTCGAGATCCGGCCGTGCAAACCGAGCGGCTCGCCGTCACTCTCGCCGGGAGGGCCGACGTTCTGCAGCCCGCAGGTGACGAGCAGCCCGCCGCCGAAGGAGCGCAGCCAGCCCTCGCCCTCCGGCTCGTAGAAGGATGGCGCGACGCCGCCGGTCTGGGAGAGCCAGGCGAGCGGGACGCCCGCGTGCTCGGCGGCGCCGAGGTCCATCCCCCTGTCGGGCAGGACGTCGAAGGCGAGGCCCCCGCCGGTACGGAACCGCAGCGCGCGGGTCCCGCGGGCCGGTCCGTCGTCGAAGACCAGGGGCGTGATGCCGGCGACCTGCTCGGGCCTACCCGCGCGCCGGCGCAGCTCCCGTCTCGTGAGGGACCTGCCAAAGAGGTCCGCCTCGCCTTCTCGAGCCATCCGCGTCTCCTCCCTCCGGGCGGGGCCCGGGGCCGCCGTCGCGGGTAGAATACCCGTGATGGGGAAGAGAGGCTGGGGGAGGGGTATGGACGCCTACCCGATAAAGCTGAGCTACCACGTGCGCGACTACTACTTCGGGGAGCGTCTTATCCCCGAGCTCCTAGGCAAGGCGGACGCTCCGGAGGGCGTCGTAGCCGAGACCTGGGAGATAAGCGACTACCGCAAGACCACCGGCGCTGTCGAGAACGGCTCCTACGCGGGCCGCACGCTGCACGACCTCGTGCAAGAGTTCCCGGACGAGCTCGTGGGAGAGGGCTGGCGTGGTCCGCACTTCCCGATCCTGCTCAAGTTCCTCGACGCCTCGCATATGCTCCCCGTACACCTCCACGCCGACGACGAGACAGCCCGGAACAAGCACGGCGAGCCCCACGGCAAGACCGAGGCGTGGCACATCCTCTGGGCCGAGCCCGGCGCGACGATCCTCGCCGGCATCAAGGAAGGGTTCTCCCGCGCGCAGCTCTTCGAGGCCTTCAAGGCCCAAGACTACGAAGCGGTAATGCCGCGCCGCGAGATCCGGGCCGGCGACACCGTCTACGTGCCGGGCGGCATACTCCACACCTTCGGCCCGGGGACCCTCATAATCGAGGTGCAGCAGACCTCGGACCTCGGCCAGTTCGTGATGCCGACGGACCTCTACGGCAACCGCCTGAGCGAGGACGAGTGGGACGCCAACATCAACGCCACCCTCGACGAGCTGAAGACGGACTACCTGCCCCGCCCGAACCCTGGCCTCGCGCTGCAGGAGAGCCCCAACCGCCGCGTTCTCTGCTGCGCAGGCCCGCACTTCGCCCTCGAGCGCTGGACGCTTGGGGAGCCTCACGTCGAGCCCTCCCACCCCGGGCGCTTCGCTACCCTCTCGAACGTGGGGGACGCGGCTGTGGGGGTAGAGTACGGAGGCGACTCGGAGTTGCTCGGGCGCGCCGAGTCTTGCATACTGCCGGCCGCGATCGGGGAGGTGAGGGTAATCCCTGGCGCGGCGGAGGCCAACCTCGTTGTCTGCTACGTCCCGGACCTGGCGCGGGACGTGGTCGAGCCCCTGAGGGAGGCAGGCTTCTCAGATGAGGAGATCCGGGGCCTCGGCGAGGTGGACGCGTAGGGACGGGATCCGAGGGGAGGTAGCTCTTTGGGGAAGATAGTGGCGCTCGGCGAGGTAGTCTCGGACATCTACCGGGGCGAGGAGCTCTCGGAGGTCGAGCTCGGGTTCGTCGCGCGGCCCGGCGGGGCGCCGGCGAACGT
>DATACV010000434.1:0-3474 GCA_036258875.1 Rubrobacteraceae bacterium | reverse complement strand
TGCCGGCGCCGACGTCCCAGATCAGGTCCCCGAGACCGGGGCCGAGGCGCGAGAGGACGAGGGCGCGGGTCTCGGCCTTGGTGATCATGCCGGAACGGTGCTCGAAGTGGTCCTCCGGCAGCGCCCAGCGGCCCGGGCTCTCCGCGCCCGCTGAGATCCAACCCCGCTCCGTCGTCAGCCTGCGGGCGTCGAGGACCAGCACGACGTTGGGGTCTTCCCACTCCTCGCCCTCCACCGCCGCAGCGTCGCCGTGGAAGGCGCGCTCGTCCTCCTCGCCCAGCCTCTCGGCGACGAAGAAGGTCCGGTCCCAGCCCTCCAGCTCGCGCGCCAGCTCGGCTGGTCCGAACCCCGGCGAGGTTAGCACCGCTACCTTGGGGCGCGCCCGGCAGACGTTGAGCGCCCGGCGCGGGTCGCGGCCGTGGGCGCTGACCGTGACGGCGTCGTCCCACGGCAGCCCGGCGCGGGCGAAGGCGAGCGCGACGGAGGAGACACCGGGCAGGACACGCAGCCTCTCGTGCCCGAACCACTCGCCGAGCAGGCGGACGATCCCGAAGAAGCCTGGGTCGCCCGAGGCGAGCACCACGACCGGATCCTCGCACCCTTCTATCCTCCCGAGGGAGGACGCGAGATCCCCCTTCAAGACAGCGGAGCGCTCCGGCTCGACGCCGAGCGTCGCCAGGTGCCGTCTCCCCCCGACGACGAGCGCCGCCTCCTCGACGAGAGCTTCGGCCTCCCCGCTCAGGGGGCTTCCGTCGAGCCCGATGACGGTTATGCGGCTCACCGCTCTCTCCAGGTCGTCAGCTCGAGGGCGCCGGGGCTCGCCCCTACGGGCTCCAGAGTGTCGAAATCCACCATGATGGCGTGCATCTCGAGGGCGTCCCCGGCGTACTCTCGCAGGTTCTCTGCCACCCGTCCGCACAGCAGGTGTGGCGCGCGCTCCAGCTTCGCGGCGCGCCACAGCTCGTAGGCGTGGCGGGCGGTGTTGGCGCCCTTTACCTCCTCGACCAGATCGGGGGGGCCGCCGGCCTCCGTCGTGATCTCCGCGAGGAGCTCGTTGTCCACCTTCGAGCGGGTCCAGTGGGTCATCATGACGCCCGCGGCCAGCTTCGCCAGCTTCCCCGCCATCCCGACGAAGAAGCCGCGCCTGAGCCCGTTCCTGACCGCGCCCTTTATGGCCTGCCCGGTGAAGTCCCCTACCTCTATGAAGCAGACCTCCTCGAGGTCGGGCAGGAGGCGCATCGCCGCCCTCTCGGTGAGGCCGCCGGTCGAGAGGACGAAGGTCTCGTGGCCCTGCGCGCCCATGACGTTTATGGCCTGCGCTACGCTCGCGGCCCACGCGGCTGTCGAGAAGGGCCGCACGATGCCGGTAGTCCCGAGGATCGAGATCCCGCCGACGATGCCGAGCCGGGCGTTCGTGGTCTTCTCGGCCATTCGTTCGCCGCCGGGCACGCTTATCTCGACTCGCACGCCGCGCTCGCCGGGGTCGAGCGCCTCTTCTACGGAGTAGGAGATCATGCGCCGCGGGACCTCGTTTATGGCGGGGCCACCGACCGGGAGCCCGAGGCCGGGCCTGGTGATTACGCCGACTCCCTCGCCCCGATCGAGTTCGATCCCCGCCTCCTCCCGCCACGACACCCGCGCCGTCAGGTGCGCCCCGTGCGTGACGTCCGGGTCGTCGCCGGCGTCCTTGATGACGACGGCCTCGGCCCAGGCCCCGCCTACCTCGCAGCGCTCGACATCGAAGCGAACGCGCCGCTCCTCCCCCTTCCTGGGGAGCCTTACCTCCACGCTCTTCTGCGGCTCGCCCGTGAGCAGCGCCTTCGCGGCGGCCTTGGCGGCGGCGGCGGCGCAGGTCCCTGTGGTCCAGCCGGTCCTGAGCTTCTCGTCCCTGGCCCGCGCCATGCTCGCGGGCATGGGGGGCTCGCGCAACCTCTTCTCAGGGGGCATCTTCCCCCTCCTCGGGCTTCGCCGGGCGGAACATGTGGGAGAACCGCGGGCTGTAGAGGTGGGAGCGGGTGCCCCCCGCGGCGAGGCCAGGTCCGACGAGGATGAGCGCCTGGCGCTTGAAGCCAGCCTCCCTGACGCGGTCGGCGAGCTCGCCGAGCGGGCATTCGATCACCACCTCGTCAGGCCAGCTCGCCTTGTAGACGACGGCGCACGGGGTGTCGGGGGCGTAGCCGCCCTCTACCAGCTCCTCCTGCAACGCGCGCGGGCGGGCGGCGGAGAGGAAGATCGCCATGGTCGTGCCGTGAGAGGCGAAGCTCCTTATGTCCTCCCCATCGGGCATCGGGGTGCGGCTGGCCCTGCGCGTCAGGATCACCGACTGCGAGACCTCAGGCACCGTCAGCTCCCTTCCTATGGCCGCGGCGGCCGCACCGAGCGAGGAGACGCCGGGCACGATCTCCCACTCCAGCCCGATATCTTCGCACAGCTCGACCTGCTCCATCACCGCGCCGTAGATGCTGGGGTCGCCTGAGTGAACCCTGGCCACCGTAAGGTCCTCGGCCTCTGCCCGTTCGTAGATCTCGCGCACGCCTTCCAGCGGGATCGTGGTCGACTCCACTACTTCCGCGTCGCCTCTCGCGTGCTCCAGCACTCCCTCGTTCACCAGGGAGCGGGCCCAGATCACGACGTCGGCCTCGCCTATGAGCCGCGCGCCGCGAAGGGTCAGCAGGTCCGGCGCCCCTGGCCCCGCCCCTATGAACCAGACCTTACCCAAACTCGCGACCCCTGCGCGCGAAGATCAAGGTCGAGAGATAGGGACCCTCGCGCCCCACGACCTCGGAGGCCCCTACCACCTCTTCGCCCTCCATCCCCAACCGCGAGCCGTAGATCGCCTCTTCGAGCCGCCCCGCCTCGGCGGCTATCTCCAGCACCTCGCGCAGCCGGCTCCCGCCCTTGTAGCACACGACGGTCTCGAAGCCGGAGAGCGCCTCCCGCAGGGCACCCTCGCCCGCCGTGAACGGCAGGAGCGCCAGCCGCTCCTCGCCCTCCAAGAGCACGGTACCGCCGCGCGCGGAGAGGTCCTGCATCGCCGTGATGCCCGGGACGGTCTCCACGTTTACCCCGGGCACGTGACGCTTCACGGCGCGGGCGAGGTAGGTGAAGGTGGAGTAGACGTTCGGGTCGCCTATGGTGGCGAAGGCGCAGGTCTCGCCGCGGCGGAGGGGTTCGGAGACCTCCCTCGCGGCCCGCTCCCAGTTCTCGGCGCGCGCGGCTGCGTCGTCGGAGAGCGCGAAGAGCAGGCGGCGGGTGCGCCCGGGTTCGAGGTGGGCCTGCGCCACCCTCTCGGCACGGCCTACCTCGCCCGTATCCCCGACGGGGACGAAGACGTGATCCGCCTCTCGCAGGGCGCGGAGGCCCTTGAGCGTCAGGAGCTCCGGGTCGCCGGGGCCTACGCCGACCCCGATCAGGTGCCCGCTCACGCGTTCACCCGCGCGCTCGTCGAGGCCACCGACACGAGTCGCCTCGGGA